>DATLAK010000168.1 GCA_035527535.1 Armatimonadota bacterium | reverse complement strand
TTTGTCGCGCAGCGCGTCGAGACCGGGCCGCGCCAGCAGGGTGCCGCTGTAGCCGTCGTCAACGAATTCTCCGGCGATGGCAAGGTCGTGGGCCTGGGCGTATCGCCGAAGCTCGGCTAGCTGGCTCTCGATGGTCTGGTGCTTCTCCTGGGTCTCGGAGGACACTCGGGCGTAGATGTAAGCGCTCATGGCATGTCTCCTGGCGGTATCGTGGGAGAGGGGGAGCAGCCTTTCCCGCCCGCCGGTTCCGGGAAGAGGAGAACTCGGCGCAGGTCAAGCCCGCAGCCGCAGGGCCGCGCAAAGTGGGGAACCCGGACGCAGTGCAGGGGCACTCTTTGCGCGGCGGCTTGACCCGGCTGAGGCGAGTTCGACGCAGGCTGTTCAGGCGGGCGGGAAAGCGAGGGGGAGAGGGCTACGGCGGCAAGGCGCGCCCCGGCCCCGGCAGGCGCGCGCCGCCCAAGTCCAGAGAGTATCACTAGGACTTGGGGACAGGTTTTGAGGGGTAGGGGGCTATTTGGAGGTGATTTCATTGGAAACTTCTTCGGATGAAGGAGAGGATTCTTCGGAGGCGAGTGGACTCCTGCGAGGAGCAGGGAGAGGGTTGTTCTCGGGCGGCCACGTGATTTCGAGAGGAGGGAGAGGTTTGCCTTCAACGATGGCGGGAGCGATGCCCGAGGCGTGGAGGTCGCGCAGGAGTCTGGAGACGCTGTGGCGCTCGATGCGAACCTTGTTGGCGAAGGTCTTTCGATGGTTTTCCTGCTGCGCGTGCAGCGCCCCGAAGAGACGCAGGCCGCGGTTTTCGCCGTAGCGGTGGCACAGGCGCTCCAGGGCGAGTTCGCGGGTGGCGAAGGAGCAGCCGTAGATGCCGAGGAAGGCCAGGTCGCGGCGCAGGATCTCAAGCACGGCGTCGGGGTCGAGGTCGGCAAGGGTGAGCGTCTCCTCGCGTTCGACGCGGCAAGCTGATTTGACTTCCCGGCTGCGGCGATAAGTGGTCTCGTGGCGGAGAGTGCCAATGGGGGGCCAGAGTTCTGGTGGAAGGCGGCGTTTGTCTGTCTCGGCGTACTTGTCGTAGAACTTGGTCTTGCAGCGGCGGGAACGGTATTCGACGCCGGTGCCCAGGAATGGAACCGTCTGTCGTCGCGGATACTCCAGGCGGGACAAGGCTTGTAGGTAGGGCTGCATGTCGTCACCCACCTGGTAGTTGTAGCAGGCGTCGAGCCGTACGATCTCGCCATGACCGATGCTGCCGAGGTCGGGGAGGCCGGGAAGAAGGCGGATGGCGCTGTCTGAGGCGCTGATGGCGGATGGGATATCGGGGATCATGCGCCAGTTGACGCCGAACAGTGCCTTGGGCAGCGACAGCTCTATCAGCAGCATGCCCTGGCCGTGATAGTCCTGGGGCAGGTAGGTAGCCTTGAGTGCGATCCCGTCTGAGGGCTGGGTGTTGTAGACGTACCTGAGGCGAGGGGTGGGACTGCCTGGGATGGTGTGGGCCATCTGCTCCCAGTGGTCGTGAAGCTGTTCAGTCGTCGGAATCCTGCGGAACTTCAGCTGAACCGTGTCGATCAACCTGCTCCCCCTTGTTTGCGAGGCGTGCACGTTGGCCGGCGGCAAGCAGGATGTCCAGGGCGCGGGACAGGCGCTCCTGTGCGTCGTCCGCGGGTACTGGCTCGTAGTTCAGCTCGAAGTCTTTGCCCATTGCCACCGGCTACTCGTGCACGCTGTCGATTAGCGTTGGAAGCACTATACCGGTGGGGCGAGCGGGGGTCGTGACAGTTAAGGATTCTTATCTGTCACGCGGGGTCGGGAGGCGCTTGCGGCTCCTCGGGCGCTTCGAAGAACCGTTCTTGGAAGCGCTGCCGGGCCTTGCGCAGCGTAGGAATGAGGTTTTCGATATGCCGGTCGCGCTCGGGGGAATCGGGCGCACCGTGGGCCTTGTTGGGGTAGAGCTCGAAGTAGAGGTCGGCGATGCGGGCGTACACGCCTATGTCAGTGTGTGGCTCGCCCATGATCTCGGCGCGGCGTAGGTTTTCCGCCTCTTCCGCTTTGAGGCCCTCGTAGGTGGCCCAAACCCAGGCGTCGCGCTCAAACTCGGGGCCGACGCGCGTGCGCGCGGTGCGTTTGAAGAGACGGTGATGGGCTTTGACGAATTCCTTGGCGGTCTTCTTCGGGTCGCCGGCTCGGTTGACAATGGCGATCACAAGCGTCTCGCCGCGGACGGGTGCAATAATGACTCGCTGCATTAGCGGGTTGGGGATGGGTTGGGGCAGTTCCATGGGACCGACGACGATGTACCGGGCAAGTGTCCGGGCGAACACCTGTAGGAAGGCGGCGCCAAGGCCAGTGGCGTGTAGGATGGCCGGCATGATGATGGAATCGAAGCGCTTGACAAGGTCGGCTGCGGTCTGCGGGTCGAAGGGAGGGTCTTCCGACTCAAGATCCGGTTCGGGCAGGTCGTCAAGGGCGGCCTTGATGAGCTGAGGTCGGCAGAGGTAATTGAGGAAGCCGACGTCTTCAGGCCACTCGACCTGCAACAGGGCTTCGAGAACCTCTGGCTCCAGAGTCTCGGGTGGGAAGTGCTTCAGGTTGTAGTCGAGGCTCTCGCCGTCAAAAGGTGGGTCGATCTCGTGAGCCTGCCTGACGGCTGCCACGATTGGGCGTAGCTGCGGGAGAAACGGCAAGGCAGCACCGTAGGCGACGAGGAAGCGCTCAAGCGGGGAAAGGTCGTCAGGAGAAGCGGGTTGGCGTGGCATGGTCTGGATTGGGATCTTCGTCACGGCATGCGCAGGGCCCTGCTGACAGATGCAAGGGGGCAAGCGGGTACGAGGCGAGCAAGCATTGAGCTTGGTTGACAAGGAGAGTGCAGGTAGGTAGAATACCATGTGAAGTGATGGGCGCCTTGGGGGCGATTATGGCTGCTGTTCACAAGCTTACAGACAACTTCGACGCTTTCTTCAGAAGGCTCAACCCCTCTCCTACGTACGTGCGCCGAGCGTTGAGCGCACAGTCGACGATTCGATCACTCATTGAGGATGTGGACGGCCCTGCGGGTGACCTCAGGGTGAGATGTTTCATCCAGGGTTCCTACCGACGGCACACAGCGATACATACCATTAACGACGTGGACATTGTGGCTCTTTGCAGTGTCTCCTACAAGACAACGGCCAACCGAGAGACACGCGACCAAATCTTCGTGATGGTGGCGGATAGCATTGCGGCAGACAGTAGGTACACGGACAAGATCCGTTATGATGAGCAGAGCATGTGTGTTAAGGTAGAGTTGGCGTCTGTGAAGGTGGAGGTGTTGCCAGCGCTGAGAAAACCTGGCGCCCGTTTTGAGCATGAACCGTTCTGGGTTTTCGACCCGGAGGCTGCTGGGGCGGATGGCGGCGAATGGACGCAAACGTATGCCAGGGAACATCAGCGGCTATTGTCCGAGAAGAACGATCAGACGGACGGGTCGTTCATTCCAATGGTCAAGGTCCTCAAGCATCTGCGCGCAACGAGACTGGAGGATGGTATGAGCAACGCGGCGTCCTTCCATCTCGAATGCCTGCTGTATGCGCTGAGGGGCTCCGTGTACGCGGGAAGCACGGGCGAGTGCATTGAGCAGGTGCTTCGTGCGATTGCGGGGTTCGATGCGGAGAAGGCGGGGAGTTCCGGATTGCGGACTCCGTGCGGGGAGAAGCTGGTTTTCTCCGGGAACGAGTGGACCCGGAGTGCCTATCGCCGGTTTCATGAGGCCGGGAAGCAGTGGCATGAGGTGGCAGCGGAGGCCAACGCGGCTGGCGATGAGGAGAGCGCCATCAAAGCGTGGAAGTGCCTGCTGGGTGATTCTTACTTCCCTCGCGAGGTAGGCCAGTAGGGCGATGTCATCGCCATGAGAGCGCGTCGGGTCGGAGCGAGGTGAATGACGCGGACGATTGCATGGACAAAGACGAGAGGAGATGTGCGAGATGACCGCTGATGCAAGAAGGACAGACGAGGCATTCGAGGACCAAGAGAACTGCGAGGAACTCGTAGAGATCGACGAGGATGGGAATGTGCACAAACCCGGAGAGGCGCCTCGAAGGGCAGGCAGGACACCTACCATTCTGCGAGACCCCAAAGGGGAGTATGCGCAGATAGCGTGATGGCAGGATTTGAGGCAAATCGGGAGATCATTTTCGCTGGGACAGACCTGCTCGGAAGCAGAATGGCGGTTGAGCAGGAGAAACTGGCGCGTTTCTTTCCTGGTATCAAGCTGTATGGGAGCAACGGCCGGGTTACATCGGCACAGGGCCATCTGTCGACCAGCTACGGCAATTCATATTACATCAGCATCGAGATTGGCGAGAACTACCCGTACGACCTGCCGCGCATCCGACTTCCACGTACGACGGTAGCCGCAGGGTGTCCCCATGTTTACCAGAACGGGAACATTTGCGTCATGAAGAGCGAGCAGTGGTCAACGTCACTTTCGCTGGCCTTCCTTGTTGCCAAGACGGCGATATGGCTCAACAAGTACGATAAATGGATATTGAGCGGGAGGACGCGCTGGCCGGGGAAGGACCAACACCGATGAACGATGGTGGGCCAGCGCTCGACTTCAGTAGGACTGAGTACCTGCTGAACCCGAAGCAATTCGAGAATGTGAGGGTTACGATGGTCGGGCTGGGCAGTGGTGGGGCGCCGGTATGCGATCACTTGACGATGAACGGGATTAGACGATGGGATCTGTATGATCCAGACACGCTCGAGAGCGTGAATCTCGTGAAGCATCCTCGGCTCAGAAGGGATGTAGGGCGGCAGAAGGTGGACGTCCAGAAGGAGTGGATTCTGGACAGGAACCCGTCGGCGGAGGTTCGGTCATATGCCTCTGATGTGATGCAAGTTCCAGAGTTCGTAGAGTCGATGAAGGAATCCGATCTGGTTCTGTCCTGTCCCGACCGGAAGAGCGTGCGGGAATATGTTAGTGACAAGTGTGTGGAGATCGGCGTGCCCTTCGTGACTGCTTCGGTATTTAGGACGGGAATCGGGGGCGAGGTGTATGCGTACATTCCGGGGGAAACCGGATGCTACCGTTGTCTTCAACTGTTCGCGCTGAAAAGTGGCATCGACCTGAGCGACGATGCGCTAGGACTAACGGAGGAAGAGCGGGAGAGAATCTACGGACTTGGGGAGCGCGAGTTCCGGGCATCTGGATTGTCCATCGATATTCAGATGATCGCTATGATTCAGGCAAGGATGGCGCTGTCAGTCCTATGCAGGAACTTGAAGACTGCGGTGCCGAGGCTGAGGGCGAACTGGGTGATCTTTGCGAACCGACCCGCGAGGAAGATATTCAGAAGCCATTTCGAGGCTAAACAGATGAGGCTCAAGCCGCAGAAAGAGTGCTGCTGCGGTGGACA
The DNA here is from genome assembly GCA_035527535.1 of Armatimonadota bacterium. Classification (NCBI taxonomy): domain Bacteria; kingdom Bacillati; phylum Armatimonadota; species Armatimonadota bacterium. The sequence goes on along the minus strand of DATLAK010000168.1, from coordinate 27,825 downwards.
AGGGATGCCAGGGGAGACGAGCAGTGTTTGAGTGGGTACCACGTGTGCTTCGACAAGGGGATGGGCCTTTGTCTGTGTCAGTGGAGGTCGCATCAGTTGTGATCAGGCGAATTGCACACACAGTGATGGGCTCTGACGTGGAGGAGGGAGGGAAACTGCTTGGTCGGATCACCCGAGATCGGAATTCAACCGTGATCAAGGTTGAGAGCTTCATTGACTCGGGGCCTGGGGGCGACCGTTCAGCGGGGCACCTGGTTCCTGACGGGATATATCAGGATTCGTTGCTGGAACTGGTCCAGACGCTGGACCCAGGCATTCGTTACATTGGCTCTTGGCACAGCCACCACTGCAATGGATTGTCGGAACTTAGTTCCGGCGATGAACGGAACTACGTAGAGACGGTGAATGATCCCCGGTACGACGGGGATGCTTTCCTTGCGTTGTTGATTAGGAATATCAATGGCAGGAAGTTGGACGCAGCGTATTATCTGTTTGTGCGTGGTTCGCATCAGTGCCTGCAAGTGGAACGTGGGCGGGTCAGGCATACCAGGCACGAATATGCATTGGAGCCCATTCTACGGTTGCTAGAGAAAGCATCAACTGGCGTCCGGGGGATGTCAAGGAAGCGGGTGATTCGCCAGATTGGACCGGGGTTCGGGTCTGTAGGTGAGACACCGGATCCGTTGAGGCACCTGCGTAGCGAGGATCAGAAGTGGCTGCAACGCATGTTCCCTGGCGTCACGACGACGCGCGACCTGAAGACGGGGGCAATCATGTGGAGGTGGCGGCCTGGTGGTGCTGAGACGGTGGGATTGCAGTACGAGCATCCGGGCGAGGGAGATGAGCGGTTGTGTGCGAGGTTGACGCTTTTCCTCGGGGACCAGCTTCTTGTTAGTGAAGTGATCCCGTTGGATACGGCTAGGTTCAGCCTCGTCGAAGAGTTGGTGGATAGAGCGCGACAGTATGCCAGGCAGAGTAGTGCGCGATGCTGTGAAGATGTCAGCGAGGACAAGAAGTCGAGGGACAAGTCTGAGGCGAGCGGAGATGGTCCAACATGCTCGTAGAGTCGATCTTGGCGGGGTTGCAGCTGGTGTCGTCGGTCACACAAGCTCTCTGTTCGGTGCATGATTTGCAGCAACGAGATGAGCTTCGGACGCGGGTTGAACAGATCGAGGCATACGTTGCCGACATCGATCGGTGCGTTCGCGAGGATCGGGATAGCAGGCGCCCCTCTGCACACGTCCTGGCGAAATACGATCAGCTCGTTCAGGCTCTGCGATCAAGTGGTGAGTACTCTGGCCATCTGACGTTTCGGCGAACTGAGCGGGGTACGTACATCATTGCTAAGAAGAGAACGGGGAGAAGGGGCAGCATATTGAGAGACGCGCGGGGAGAGTACAGAGAGTAGTAGCAGCGACGGTGCGAGATATGGCAGATGGTGCAGAGGCTTCGCCGGAAGTGAGTGCCGAAGGCAACTATGGCCCGGTTCTGGCGCATCAGTGGTTGCGCTTCAGGCTGTTGTGCCACGAGTGCACCGCCACGGAGTTTCAGCGCCTGTTCGAGAGGATCCTGAAGGGGACAGAGCCTGAGTTCATGGCTGTCACAAGCTATGGGAGGATGGGTGACGGGAAATGCGATGGGCTTCTGTTCGGAAATGGTGTCATATACCAGGTTTATTCTCCTGACAAGTTGTCGCAGGCGAGGCTGGTTGCAAAGATCGACGAGGACTTGGGCGGGGCCGTTGAGTACTGGGGCAATCATCTCAAAAAGTGGATCTTCGTCTATAACTCAAGGCGTGGCCTGCCTCCCGAGGTGCCGAGAGCACTTCTTGGCAAGCGGAAGGAATATGCCAGCATTCAGATCGAGCATCTGGACAATGAAGCTCTGTGGCAGATGGCGTGTGGGCTCTCCGCCCAAGAGAGGGCCGAGCTTCTTGGTGTTCCCCCGGTGGAGATGACTGGTGAAGGGCAGCGGGATGGGGCGACGGGAGGGAATGTGGGCGCGTTGCAGGGTTCGTGCTGGATGCTAGTCCATGACGTGCTGTCCCCTATTGACGTGCAATCCGCCAGAGCGGCACTGGGAGCAGTCCATGCCTTTGGGGAGCCACTGATTGTCCGGACAGAGTTGGGCGCGCTCCCTTGGGCCGCTGAGGCGAGGTGGCAGGAAGGCTTGCTCAGGCAGGCGGTTGCTCGACTCCGGAACGCTGTTCCACGGCTTGCCGTCTTCAGCCTTGCACCGATACCGCTCGCAATTCACCTGGGGTTCATACTATCGGACCGGATAGCCGTGGACTGCTTTCAGTTTGACCGAGATCGACAATCCTGGTCCTGGGCGGAGGACGCCTGTGCATGCGATGATGATGAACTGACGCTAAGTGGAGTTCCGGCAGGGGGTGTTGGTGACGAGGTGGATGTCGTGGTGCGTGTATCTCTAAGTGCGAGGGTTCGACCGGCGGATACGAGGGTAGTCGTTCCGGGTGCGAAATGCGAGGTTGACTTGGCATGTCGAGAACCGTCGGTGCACTGGCTTCGTCGACGCGACCAGCTTACGAACCTCGGGCGGCAATTGCGAGGCGTTCTCGCTGCGCTTGAGAACGCTTTTCCCAATTGCCGAGGAATCCACCTTTTCTATGCAGGCCCGACAGGCGGCGCCGTCGTGGTGGGTCAACAAGTTAACCCGAGGATGAATCCTCCAGTGCACCTGTACCAGTACGACCGCAATGGGACGCCTCGCCACCAGTATGCTTTGACTCTTGGTGGTGCGTGAGAACGTCGCGTGCCTGAGCACCCGCAGTGAGATCAGGGGTTGGCAAAGAGAAGGGGAAGGTAGTGGCGTTGGGTCGTGATTGGAGGAGTCCGCTAGGGTGGGCGGGCGGGACACCATCAGAACGGCCCCGGTGATGTCGAGGCGCGTAGCGGTGATGTTCAGGGCTCGATGCTATGTTCAGGCATAGGATCGTGCGAGGTCTTTAGGGTCAGAATGGCAGGCTAAGCCGAGAACACAAGCGGGGCTACGAAGCTAACCGGCTGCGCGTACCCGATTGCGTCTACGCTCCCTCGGAATGACACTTGCGCGAGCGCTAGATATACCCCAGCGCCTTGAGCCGCTCCTTGATCTTCTCCTCTTCGCCTTCGCTGTAGTCGTCCCCCGCCTGGGAGGCGGGGATGAGGCCCATCAGCTCCAGCGAGCGGATGATCTTGGCGGCGCTCTCCGCCGCCGACTCGCGATCGGTCTCGACCACGATCTCGGGGTTGAGCGGCTCCTCGTAGGGGTCGTCCACGCCGGTGAAGCCCTTGATCTCGCCGGCGCGCGCCTTGGCGTACAGACCCTTGACGTCGCGCGCTCGCAGCGTGTCGAGGGGGCAGCGGCAGTAAACCTCGACGAAGCGGCCGATGAGCTTGCGGTTCTCGTCGCGGATCTCCCGGTAGGGCGAGATGGCGGCGGCGATAGCCACCACGTCGTTGCGCGTCAGCAGGTGACAGACGAAGCCGATGCGCCGGATGTTGGTGTCGCGGTCCTCCTTGGAAAAGCCCAGGCCCTGGCTGAGGTTGGTGCGCACGACGTCGCCGTCGAGCACCTCGACCTTCATCCCGCGCTCCAGCAGCTCCTCCGCCACCGCGTGCGCGAGCGTGCTCTTGCCCGACCCCGACAGCCCCGTGAACCACAACGTGAATCCCTTGCTCACCACTGGCTCCTCTTTTCAGAAATCCACAGATTGCACAGACGGCTAGGCCTGAAGGCCGCCGTGGCGGCGGCGAAGCCGCCTAGCCATTGCACAGATTGTCGTCCGCGTTTTTCCATCCGCGTAATCTGCGTCATCTGCGGATCAAGCTATGACGGATTCCCCGATCATCTCCGGCGGCGTCTCGATCCCGAGGTAGCGCAGGATGGAGGGGGCGATGTCATAGATGGAATAGGTCTCGCGGCGCTGCGCCGCCACCCCCGGCGGCAGGCGCCAGATGAAGATCCCGTCCTCGGCGTGGTTGGCGTCGTCGGGCCCGGTGTCGTTCTCGTAGAGGTAGATGGAGCCGACGCCGACTGATCCCGCCGAGCGCCAGTCGAGGTCACCCAGATAGACGATGAGGTCGGGCGCGATGTTGTTGACCTGTTGATAGATGTCCTCCGGCTTAAAGCAGCGGGTGCCGATGTTGCGCCCTTGTTCGTCGGTCAGGGCCTCGAGCCCCGCCCTGAGCTCGTTGCGGATGGACTCGTAGGCCCCCGGCGGGATGATCCCCTGCGGCTCGCGCCCCTGGACGTTGAGGAACACGCGCGAGTAGTAGCCGCCCTCGCCCCACGCCCGCGTATGTCCCCAGTCAATCATCTCCGGCTTCAACGGCATCTGCCGCGGCGGCTGCTCGCGCAGCGCCAGGTAGCCGTGGCGCTGAAGCCACTCATTGATGCAGATCGCGCCGTGCATGGCCTTGGCGCCGTGGTCGGAGACCACCATCACCGACCAATCCGGTCCCGCCGCGGCGATGGTCGCGCCCAGCTCGGCATCCACCGCCCGGTAGTAGTCGCGGATAACATGCTCGTAGGGATTGCCCGGCTGGTAGAGGCGGTGCGCGGGATCGCAGAACCGCCAGAAGCCGTGGTGGATGCGGTCAACGCCCATCTCCACCATCATCGCGAAGCGGAAGTCGTCCTTGCCCAGGAAGTGGCGGAAGGCCTTGAAGCGCCGCTCCGTCATGCGGTAGATGGCGGCGAGAAGCTGCTGCTTGTCATCGGTGCGGAAGTCGTCCACGTCAATGATGTAATCGCCGTCGGCGACCTGGTCTAGCTCGACCTTGATCTCGTCGGGATAAGTGTATTGCACGTCCTTGCCCGGGGTCATGAAGCTCGCAACCAGGATGCCGTTGAGGGGTTTCGGCGGATAGGTCTGGGGCACCCCGAACACCAGCGACGGCAGGCGCCGGCGCGACAGGTGGTTCCACACCGTCTTCGCCTTGACGTACTTGGCGTTGGCGATGTAGAGGTCCTCGTAGCCGTAGCTGCGGCGGTTACGGAAGCCGTAGAGGCCGAGCATCCCCGGGTCCTGCGAGGTCATCATGCAGGTCCAGGCGGGGACGGTGATGGGAGGCACGGTCGAGCGCAGCTTGCCCCAGACTCCCTGCCGCATGAGGGCGCTCAGCGTCGGCAGCTCGTCGCGCCAGCGGTCGAAGACGAACTGCGGGGTGGCGCAGTCGAGGCCGAACACCAATAGCCGGCGGTCGTCCGCACTCACGATGCCGGCTCCGAGCCGGCCGCCTCCATCAGCACCCGGGCGACCTCGGGGCGGGTGAACTCCGGCGACGGCATCTCCCCCCGCGCCAGCATCTCTCGCACCTGGGTGCCGCTCAGGAAGACCCGTTGCTCCTTGCCGTGGGGGCAGGTCTTGGTGGAGGCCATGTTGCCGCAGCGGCGGCAGAAGAACGCGTGGTCGAAGAACAGCGGCGTGATGTCAATTTCCGCCGGGTCGAACTCGCGGAAGATGTAGTGCGCGTCATAGGTGCCGTAGTAGGCGCCGACCCCGGCGTGGTCGCGGCCGACGATGAAATGGGTGCACCCATAGTTCTTGCGCACCAGGGCGTGGAAGACCGCCTCGCGCGGCCCCGCGTAGCGCATCGCCGCCGGGAATACCGAGATCGCCACCCGCTCCGCGGGATAGTAGTTCTCGATCAGCGTCAAATAGCAGCGCATGCGCACGTCGGCGGGGATGTCGTCGCGCTTGGTCTCGCCCATCAGCGGGTGGATGAGCAGTCCGTCCACGATCTCCAGCGCGCACTTCTGCAGGTACTCGTGGGCGCGGTGAATGGGGTTGCGCGTCTGGAACGCCGCCACCGTCTCCCACCCCCGCACCTTGAACAGCACCCGCGTCTCCTTGGGGTCGAGACGATGGTTGTGAAACTCATCGTGCTGCGGGCGGCTGACCACGCTCACCGTACCGCCGAGATAGGTGCTGCCGATGGTATTCAGGTACTGCACCCCGGGGTGGGCTTCATCCGCGGTCTGCAGCACCATTTTGGCCTCGTGCTCCCGGTCCACCTCGTACTTCTCCTCCAGGTGAAGCACCCCCAGCAGCGCGCCGTCCTCGCCATGCAGGGCGACATCCGAGCCCTCCGCGTACTGCTCGCCCTTGCCCTCCTTCACCGCCAGGGTGATGGGGATGGTCCACGGCAGCCCCTTGGGCAGGCGCATGTGATCCAGGACGCTGGTGTATTCGGCCAGTCCCATGAAGCCCTCCAGCGGGCTCATGGCGCCGGTCGCGATCATCTCCAGATCGCTGTGCTCGCGCGCGTTGAGCGTCAGTCGCGGCAGGTCGGGGGCGCGGCGCTCCAGCGCCTCGCGCTCCTTGCCGACAACGATGCGGTCAACCAATCTTCCGCCGTGCGGCGCAATCATGAGCCTGGAATCCTTCCCCTCCGCTGAGAGTGAGGTCAGGAGTTTCCCGCTTATGCGCGGAGTTGCCGGGAAGAAAGCGTCACCCGCCCACTGGCGCTCGGGCCAGGACGCAGGCGCACCTTCTCCTCGCATGCTGATTATACCTGAGCCGTCCTGCCCCTGTCGAGCCGCGAAGAGCCGGGGGTGTGACCTCGAGGATTGGGAATGGTCGTCATGCTGTAGGGGCGGCCCTGTGTGGCCGCCCATTCCCTGCGGCTGGGCCGCATCCAAGTGCGCGACTACGCCACACCCACCGAAATAGGCCACACCCGGAGCCGGCGACCGCTCTGCGCCGCCGGGGCGCCGCCTCCTGCGGACACGCCTGTAGTGCGCTCCTCCCGCGGTCCCGATCCGGCTGGCGAAAACCAGCCCCTTCCTACTTTCACCCGTTGACTGCGCAGAGCTATCCCGGGCTCCAGATGGTTGCTGCGATGTGCTGGTGGGGCAGCTCCCTGGTAGCCCAGTAGTACATGGCCACCAATTGACCATCCCTGCGCTGGAAGAGCTGGGGGTAGCCCAGATCGGGGTCGCCGAATCTGTCGGGCTGGAAGTCGTCGCGGATGACGGTCTCCGTGCCCCAACTGGCCCCCAGGTCGGCGCTGAGCCTGGCCACCATGCACCTGCGGGCGCGGTCCCCGAAAACGCAGCACAGACGGCTATCGTCGAGCCGGACGAGCGCTGGGGGATTGCCGTTCCCCGGCCCGGTATCGCCGATTCGGCCCGCGAACTCCCACGTTTGCGCCAGATCCTGGGAGATGTACGCGTCTATCCAGCAGTCATCGGCCGGCAGCGCTCGCCGGCGAACGGCGGCCGCCAAAGTGCCGTCGGGACCGCGTGCGACCGAGGGCATTACGGCGCGCCAGGGATCATCGAATGAGACAATCCATGACCGGAAACGGAAGCTCTTGCCGCCGTCATCAGTGACGGCCGAGAACGCGCGGTCGGAATGGTGCGGGTGCCTCGCCGACATGAAGAGCAGGCAGGTATGGGTATCCAGAACCACGTATTCCGTGCGGGAAGTGATCTCCAGCCCCGCCAACTGCGGTTCCTGTGCCAGCCCGTTCAACAGGTACGGGCCCTCCCAGGTGCCGCCGCGGTCGGTGGAGATGCAAAAGGTGCCGGGGTGCTTGCCCTGACAGTGATAGCCTGCGCCCGACACCCTCATGGCAAACCCGGTCTGCGTGAAGTCGGTTTTCGAGCCCAGGGTTCTGGGCTCTCCGGCTTCGCAAACATAGCCCGTGGGACTTTGCACCGTCCACGTCAGACCGTCATCCTTGCTTCGGGCGAGACCACCGCGATAGGGTTCAGCGATGTTATGACCGGGCTTCTCGACGTAGTCACCCGTGGTGAAACCCACCAGAACTTCGCCGTTCTCCCAGGTCCAGAGTCCGCTGTTCGCGGGCCAGCCATAGAACTTGCCCGGCTCGTGAGCCACGACCGTGGATTGCATGAGCTTCCCTCCCGGACTGCGGCGGTCTTCCTTCGCCCTCGCTTCCTCGGCGTCGCCTGGCACACAGCCCGGGCAGACGCCTTCGACTCCCGATCCGCAGACACCGCAGCAGATACCGCGTGCCGCTGCTCGCGCGATGGCGACCGCGGTTACGGCTTCCGGTACCACCCCTGGGCCTGGCGCAGCAGGTCGCGGGCCTCTTGCTCGGTGCGGCAGCCGCCGACGCTGATCATCAACCCCTTGGGCGAGAGCTCGCGCAGGATCGCCTCGGCGTTGGCGATATCGTCGTACAGGTGCAGGAGCTTGCCCGCCGCCTGTACCTTCCTCAACATGGGCAGCCAGCCGACGGCGGAGGGCGCGCCCGCACCCGGCGACCACTGGATGCCCCGCAGGCCGGGGATGGCCAGCAGGCGATCAAGATGCCGCAGCGCCCCCGGCCCGTCGAGGTGGAAGGTCACGTGGTCGAGCCACGAGCACAGCGCCTCCAGTTCCGGCGCCACGAACTCCTCGAAGTGCGCGGGCGAAATCATGCAGCAGAAGTCGCACTGGATATTGTAGGTGCGCCCCGGCGACCACACGCCGAGCCAGCAGGAGCTGCCCTCCAGGCGCTGGTGGATGATGCGCTCCTGTTCCTCGTACCAGCGGAGCCACAGCGGCACGATCTGATCGCGCACGCGCTTGACCTCATGTGGCGCGTCCACTAGGTCGGTCAGCAGGTCGGTGGGGCCGCGCAGGCTGGCCTCGATATCCACCACGCCGCCGATGTCGGTCACGCCGACGAAAAAGTTGCCGTCCGAAGCCTGCACTCCCGCGCGCACCAGGTCGAGCGTCGCCCGCCACCATCGGTTTTCCGGGTCGAAAGCGGGCGCGATCTCATTCCATCCGCGCGGGTCCTGGTCAAACCACACGGTGCCCTCCGCGAACACCGGCTCAACGCCAAGGTAGGCGGCGGCGACGCCCGGGCCCAGCTTGGGCCAGAACTTGGGCAAGGCCTCGCCGCCGAAGAAGGTCTGGCGCATGTCGTAGTCCGCCGCGGCCACCCGATAGTCCGCGTCGAGCCAGCGCCGGGTGAGATCCTGCGGCGCGGAGGGCGCGTCGGGTCCCGGTAAGGGATGCTGCCGGGGGGCGTCCACCTGGAGGGCGGCGCGGTCGAGCGCGTCGTTAGCCCACCATGCCTCCAGATGGCGGCGCGCGCTCTCCCAGTCGTCGTGGTAGCCCAGATTCAAGTCGGTACGTCTCGCTGCGCACATGATTCGCGGCGCGCCCCCCGGTCACCTCCAGGCCGCAGGCGATTGCCGCTTGGGCATGGCGGTCGGCGCTTCCGCCAACGTTTCGCGGTCACGCTCTGCCGGACCAGGAGCCCCTAGGCGGCGCAGCCGCCGGGGTGGCGGTCGCGGAGCGACCTAGCCACTCCGTGCTTGCGTCCGCGAACGGGCGTTGGGCGTATCGGATGTCCGCAATCCCATGTGGCCCCCCGACCCGTCGGGGGGCTGCCTCCCTGGCCAAACAGCCCGCCCCGGTCAGAGTCGTCGTTCTCGCAATAACGGATCTCCTGTTTGGCGGACCCGCGCGCTTGACAACCGCCACCGCCGCGCCTACCATAGTGCCGAGAGCGTCCTAGGCAAGGGGTGGATACAGTGGAGGCCCGTCAGTCTGCTCCAGGCCCGCCGGCACCGCCCAGCCTGGTGTTCGATCATAACCTCGACTCGGGGGCCGACCTGTGGCGGCGCCTCCGCGAGCGCTCGCAGACCGAGCGCGGCGTGCGCCTGATTGTTCACCTCAAAAACGGCGCGACCTACGTTGGCAGCCTCGTTTACTACGAGCCCACCGCCCTTACCATCTTTTGCCGCGGTCGCCAGTACGAGTTCTGGGTAACCGACCTGGCGCATGTCCTCTCGGTGCCGGGGAGCAGCGACGCTATTCCCACCTCCCCCGACAGCGGTCGGCCGCGCCGGCGCGCGCGGTAGGGCGCAGCGGGCAACCGGCGACCCCCGCACCCCGCATCTCGATAACCACCGGACCCGATCAAGAGGGGACAGTTCCTTCCAGCCCGGGGCCTGGCCGCTGCCCTGGGCGGCGGGGAACTGTCCCTTGGCGCCCAACGTGGTGAATACCATCGCCCTGGACGGTGACGTCATGCCTGGCGCTCAGTAGCGCCCGTGCTCGTCCAGCAGTTCCATCAGGTAGCAGTAGTTGTCCCACGACACCGTTGGCGGCACCGAGTGATCGCTGTGGTAGATGTAGCCGCCGTCCTTGGCCGCGACCGCGAGCTTCGACAGCAGCTCCTCCCGGAGCTCCTCGCGCGTGCCCGACATCTTGCGCACGTCAATGTTGCCGAAGAACGTGATCGCCTTGCCGTAGATCCGCTTCAGCTCGCGCACATCCTGGCCTGCCTTGGCCTCCAGCGGCTGGATGGCGGCAAAACCGGCCTCGATGAAGCGCGGGATCAGCTCCTGGATGCGCCCGCAGGAGTGCAGCAGCACCGGCTTGCCGCGCGCGTTGAAGAAGTCGCACATGCGCTTGTGCTGGGGGAAGAGCAGCCGGTCGTAGAGCGCCGGCGAGAAGAGCGTGGAATTGCGATAGCCCAGGTCGCCGTAGAACCAGGCCCCGTCGAAGTCAATTCCCATCTCCAGCATGCGGGCGGCGCTGGCGATGATGAGGTCGGTGTAGGTGGCGAAGCAGTCGCCGATGAGGTCCGGATCATCCATCATCTGCGTGAAAACGCCCACCTGCCCCCACACCGGCCAGGTTGCCTCGTAGGCCTCGACTCCCGCGAAGTGGACGAAGAGGCCGCGCTCCCGGTTGCGGTCATAGGTCTCCTTGACGCTGGCGTTGATGCGGTCGTCTGACCACACCAGGCGCGGCCGGAGACGCTCCCAGTCGGCGCGAGTGCGGATGGTATGTTCGAGCCACTGCGGGGTGTGCCCCGAATCGCGCTTCAAGTCCTTGCGCAGCACGCCGTTGGCATCGCGCTGGATGGTGTATTCGTCGGTGTCCTCGATCACCTCCACCGGCAAGCGCAGGGAGAGGTCGGTCCACTCCAGGCCGCCGAAGTCAAAGCCGAACCTGACGCCGACGTCCTCGTTCTCGCCCAGCCCTTCCCGGCGCCAGCGGGCGATGGTCTCGCTCCACGGGGAGTCGGCGCGCCCGATGCGGTCGGGAACGCCTCCCTGCAAAGTGGTAAGGATGCGCTCACGTGAGGTCATCGTGGTCTCCGGAAATAGGTGCGGCGCTATGGGGCCGGGGCTGCGTCTGGCCGGCGTTGTCCCAGTACAGGATGCGCCCGCAGGATTCGCAGGCAACGGCGCGGTCGCCGCGCTTGACCTGGCGCATGATGTCGAGGGGGATGGAGATGCGGCAGCCGGAGCAGACGTCGGAGTTCAGCTTGACGATAGCGAGGTTGGAGCGCTTGGCGCGCAGGTCGTCGTAGCGCCGCAGCAGGGCGGCGGGCAGGCGCGGCGTCAACTGCGCTCGCTGCGCTGCGAGCCGCTCGATCTCGGCGGCGATGCGCGCGCTGGCGGCCGCGAACGTCTTCTCGACGGTGGCAAGCTCGGCTGTCCGCTGCTCGAGGTCGGCCTCCTGCTGCATGAGGGCGGCGCGGCGCCGCTCGACTTCCTCCATCAGGTTCAGGCCCTGGTCCTCGAGCTTGTCCACCAGGCCGCCCAGCATCTCGACCTCGCGCTGCATGTCGTCGAGCTCCTTGGGGTTGCGCACCCGCCCGCTGTACATCTTGCCCTCGAAGTCACGCTGCTTGGCCTCATGGGTCTTGATCTGCAACTCGGTGTCACGTAGTTCGTTCTCGACGGCACGCAACTGGTCGCGCGCGGCCTGGGTTTCCATGCGCAAGACCTCGACGTGCGCGCGCAGTTCGGCCCCCGACTCCAGCGCCTCCCGCTCGCGTTCCTGCTCCTGGATGCGCGTGTCCAACTGCTGCACCTCGTAGAGGGTTTCCAGATCGTCTGCCAAGTGAAGCACCTCGCTCGCCCGATATCGCCGCGCCCGCGGGGCGGTGGCGCCCACGCGCACGACCATCCACTTCGCCGACGCGGGGCGTACGCCTTCCACGCCGGCAGCCAGGCGATCACCTCCGGCTCAAGCGGGGGGCCGACTCAGAGCGAAGGCGAAAGGGTCGCCGCAAAGGCGGCTGACGATGATCTCGATGCGCGCGCCGAATGCCTCTTCCAGCCAGCGGCGCATGAGCTCCACCGCCGGGCGCTCGGTGGCGTAGTGCCCGGCCTCGATCAGGCCCAGGCCCAGCGCGCGCGCCCGCAGCGCATCGTGGTGGCGCAGCTCCCCGAGCAGCAGCGCGTCGGCGCCGGCCGCCGCCGCCTCCCCTATCAGGCTGCCGCCGCTGCCGCTGGCGACGGCGACAGTGCGAATGCGCCGGCGCGCGTCCCCGCCGATGCGCACCGTAGTCGCATCCAAGGCTTGCCGCACCCGCCGCCCGAAGGCGCTCAGCGTGGTCGCGCGCGGCAGCCGCCCCAACGCCCCGCGCGCCGAGTTGGGCCACGGGTTGGCCAGCGCGTAGAGGTCGCAGGCCACTTCCTCGTAGGGATGGGCCTGCTCCATCGCCGCCAAGACTCGCGACAGCGCCGTGCGGGGGACGACCATCTCCAGGCGCACCTCCGCCGCCTGCTCCAGCCGGCCGACGGCGCCCACGTACGGCCGGGCGCCGGCCAGCGGACGATAGGTGCCGACGCCCTCGACCCCGAAGCTGCACTCGTCGTAGCCGCCGATGCGCCCGGCGCCGGCCGTCGCCATCGCCTGGCGCACCGCCGTCAGGTGATCCTGCGGCACGAACACCGCCAGCTTGATCAGACTCGACGCCCCCGCCGCCGCCAAGGGGCGAAGGTCCGCCAGTCCGACCACGCGCGCGAGCTCGACGCACAGGCCGGCGGGCGCGTAGTCGAGGTTGGTGTGCATTGCGCAGATGCCGATGCCGGCGCGGGCCGCGGCGCAGGCGACGGCGGATTCCCCCTCGTCCGCGCGCGCGCGTTTGAGGGGCTCGACGAACGGCGGGTGGTGGGCGACCACCAGGCGCGCGCGTGCGCGCTTCGCCTCGGCGATGATCTCCTCGGTGGCGTCCACGCACAGCAGCGCGCGGCGCACCCGCACGCGCGGATCGCCGACGACGAGCCCGATGTTATCCCACGGCTCCGCCAGCTCGCGCGGAGCGTGAGCGAAAAGCGCCTCCACGATCTCGCCTGAAGTGACGGGCATGTCAGCGCCTCATTACGACCGGCGAACCCCGCTTACCTGCACGCCGCGGGAGGTGCAACCCCCGAGGACTCGTCCGACTCTCTTCCTCTGACTTCGATTGGCGGGGCGGCCTCGTCCGTGCCGTGCTCCTTGCAGGGAACGGCCGGCTCAATGACCAGCCACCCGCGAACCGGCCCCCAGGCCGCACTTGACAGGGAGAGGCAGGACCGGGTTTCATAGTCCCTGCGGAGTGCCCATCTGAATCGGTGCTAGCCATGACCGCGATTACGCCAACGCCAGCGCCGCCGGCCATAGGTCCCGAAGAAGTCGCCGTCGTGGTGGACCGGCTGATGCCTGTCGTGCTGCGGTACCTGGACGAGCATCCCCTCGCGTCCCAGACTTACTATGCTCACTTCATGGCGCTGACGGTGCTCCTCAGCCAATACGCGGACCGGCACTCGCAGCACCACGGCAAGACAGAACTCCTAACCCGAGCCTGGCGGGAGATCGAGCACGAACTCGGGAAGCCCCAGCCTCAGTGGCCGGCCTACGGCACTTTGTTTGAGCTTTCGGAGTTCTTCGACTGCTACCGGGCCGCCGAGGGCGTCCTGCCGGAGTCGCAACTCGCCCAACTCCGCGAGCTGTTCCGCCCGCTGGGCGAGTGTCTGTTGGCGGAGGGCTCGTGGGACTTCTCCGCCGATGATCGCGTCAACCCGGCTTTACTCCGGGCGGCTAACCTCGGAGTATGCGGCTACCTCCTGGGTGATGAACGCATGCGTGCTGAGTCGCGCGCGCAGGCGGAGGCGATCTTCGCCCGGTGCGACGAGCATGACGTCCCTAGCGAACTGTCGATGACGTACTACGCGCACACGGTCGCTTGGGCACTGCCAGCGTGTGAAGTCGAGCCCCGGCCGGACCTGCTGCGCCTCATCGCTGGCATGTGCCGCCTGATCCCCATGCTGATCTACGAGCCGACACTCGAACTGATGGGGCCGGACTGCCGGGACCAGTGGAAGCTGCCGTGCCGGAAGAGTGTCGATAAGCTGGTGCTCGGCCTCCGCGGCGCGGCCGTGCTGCTTTCAGACGAGGGCAGTGAATGGCTCTCGCGCACGCTGTTCCACAAGTGGGTGCGAGATGCGAAGCCGGACAGTGCCGTCTACTCCCCCCGCGCCCCACGTTACATTGGAGTTGAGCGCTATGACATGGGCTATGGGGCCGCCGATTCGCCCGAGCAGATCGCAGAGATGGCCCTCCACACCGGCGCCATGCTCTGCGCGCTGAAGCGATGGCTGGGCCCGGAGGTGGCCGCCCGCAAGCCGACGCTCCCGGACGAGTACCGCTCCTCCAAGCTCTACCTGCGGCGGTGCCGGAAGGGCAAAGACATGGCGGCCGTCGCCAACATCATCCAGCCTCTGAGCTACATGACACCCACCGTCGGGCTCCAGGGCATCGAACTCTGGAGCGATGATCGGTTCTTCTGGTTCAACCTGTGCGGGTTCCGCCCTACCACGTTCTCAGAGGACGGTGATGGGTTTGCCGTTCCTCAGGCACCGCACCCGGCTTCGCTCACAAAGAAGGCGGAGGACGCGACATCGGACCGAATTGTCCATGGTGCCGCGAAGTACGGCGAGCACCTCCTCAGTCTCACCAAGATCGACTGCTCTCAAGAGTTGGTGCCCGGGATCGTGTCCTGGGCTGGCCTGCTACTGGTAGCGGACAAGGAGGGGGAGGTGATCTTCGGGCGCGGGGAGGAGATCGGGCGAGGTCAGGTGCTGGAGGAGCAGAGCAACTGCGACTGGATCCTCTATCCCTGCGATGGGGAACGCCTCTTCGGATTCGGCATCGTCGCACTCGACACGACGGGCCGTTCCCACCGCCTCAGCAATTTCAGTGGTGACTGGTGCGTGTTGGGCCTCAGTCAGAGCGCCGAGCCGATCCAGGGGCTGCAGGCGTTGGCCGTGCTCGCGATCGGCCCGTGGAAAGGCACTCCCGAGGAGTACGCCGCCTGGCTCAGGGCCTGGCAAGTGACGGCGTCGCCCGAAGGGTGCGCGCTTGTGGCCCCAGAGGGTCGCGAGATAGAGATGCCGTTTCCGCCCCCGGCATGACGGGCGGGACCGGGACAACAGGACGAGAGGGGCGACCCTCCACTCTCCGCAGTCATATTCGAGCGCCCCATCACCGAGTCCCACCGGACGTGGGCGTAGCCGTTGCCAAGGGGCACGGATTAGGCTATAATGCCGGAGCCAGCGGCACCATGACCACTCCCGGGTTGAGCACTGCCGGCCGCGAGATGACTAAGCGCATGCGCAAGCGCGCATGATGCGGCGTCTGGTCTCGCCGGGCCGGGAATAGCACAGAGATGAGGCGCCAGATCGCAGAAGACCGGTCTGGCGCCGCGGATTATATGGGGGCCGTGTACGGCGCGGCGGGCGCGGGGTCGGTCGCGCTTGGCAAATGATGGAGCGAGGTGAGAGAACGTGATGCTGCTGGGGACGCAGAGGATCAATGATCGCGGCCACCTGGAGGTGGGTGGCTGCGACACCGTGGAGCTGGCGCGGCGCTTCGGCACCCCGCTCTACATGCTGGACGAAGACTGTCTCCGGCGGACCTGCCGCGATTACCGCCGGGCCTTCGAGTCTCGCTACCCGAAAGTCCACGTTTCCTTTTCCGGCAAGGCCTTCATGACCGCCGCCGTCTGCCGTATCGTCTATCAGGAGGGCCTGGGAGTTGATGTGTCCTCAGGAGGGGAGCTGTACACCGCGCTCAAGGCCGGGGTGCCGCCGGAGAAGATCTTCATGCACGGCAGCAACAAGTCCCGCGAGGAGATGGAGATGGCGGTGACGCACGGGGTGGGGCGGGTCGGCATTGACAACCTGCAGGAGATCGCCGCCCTGCAGGAGGTGGCGCAAGAGCGCGGCGCCTCCCTGGAGGTGCTGATGCGGGTCTCGCCGGGGGTGACGGCGGACACTCACTCCCACATCCAGACCGGGAAAGTGGACACCAAGTTCGGCCTGGCGTTGGCGGGGGGCGCGGCCATGGAGGCGGTCGCCGCGGCGCGGAGGGCGCCGAACCTGAGGCTGCGGGGGATCAATTGCCACATCGGGTCCCAGATCCTGGAGCTTGAGCCTTTCCGCCAGGCGGCGGAGATGATGGTGGATTTCGCCGTGGAAGTGAGGGACGCTCACGGGATGGTGCTGGAGGACCTCGACCTGGGCGGCGGCCTCGGCGTCCGCTACCGCGAGAGCGACCAGCCGCCCGCGCTCGACGAATACGCCGCGGCAGTTACCGGCGCGGTAAAGGAGCGGTGCCGGCTCCGCAGCTTCCCGCTCCCGCGCCTGATCCAGGAGCCGGGACGAAAGCTGGTGGGAGAGGCCGGCACTACTCTCTATACCGTTGGCGTGGTCAAGGAGATCGCCGGCGTTCGCACCTACGTCTCGGTGGATGGCGGCCTATCCGACAACCCGCGGCCGGCGCTCTACGGCGCCAAGTATGAGGCGATCGTCGCCAACAAGGCGCAGCACCCTCGCACTCACACCGTCACCGTCGCCGGCAAGCACTGCGAGACTGACACCCTGATCGAGGATATCGAGGTGCCGGAGCCGGCGGTGGGGGACCTCATCGCGGTGCAGACCACGGGCGCCTACAACTACAGCATGGCCAGCAACTACAACCGGCTGCCGCGGCCGGCGGTGGTGTTGGTGCACGACGGCGAGGCGGAGGTGATTGTCGAGCGCGAGACCCTCGACGACCTGCTGCGCCAAGATCGCATGCCGCCGCGCCTGGAGGGAAGATCGGGGTCTTGAGGGATCATCCGCAGACTTGTGCGCCTGTATGGCGCATTGCGCAGATTGGCCAACCGCAGGCAAACCTTCGACTTCGACCGTCTGACGAGACCCCTGGTCGCATGGGTCTCATTCCGAGCGAAGCGAGGAATCTTGGTTCGGACAATCCTACCAAGACCCTTCGCTGACGCTCAGGGTGACATGATGCTGGGGCATTATTTGGGGGTCGTAAGGCTGCCTTCGGCCAGAAAGGTGTGACTCGATGAGGCAATTCGTTGCTGTCGAATGGGACGGCGTTCCTTGCGCCAACCGTTGTCTTCACTGTTGCATGAGCGCGGGCCCGAGGGCCCCCGTATCTGTCAGCTACGAGCGCGCTAGGCACATCGCCGAACGGTTCATCGCGTGGGCACAGGGCGTTCCCGGCTGCGAGCTCCGGGTTGAGTTCGGTATAGGTTTTTCGTATGACATAGAGCTGCCAAAGCTCATAGACTACATTTCGTTCCGGCGCGACAATGATATGGGTGGGTGGGATTATCTGCCCCTGAATGGCCTGGGCCTGAGAACGCGCGAGGAGCTGGCACATCTTCTCGCTTCATTGCAGTCTGTCGGGCTGCGCATGGCCAATCTCTCGTTCTACGGAACCAGGGAATCCCATGACTCCTTTGCGCGGCGCCGGGGGGACTTCGAATACCTGCTGCTCATGGCGCAGGTCATGGCGGAGCTCGGCTTGGCGCGCTCGGAGTTTATACTCGTCCGGAAATCCGCCTTGTCGGAATTGCCGCGACTCCTGGAGATACTGGATGCGATCCCGGGGCGCGAGCAGCGAGTACCAAGCCTATGCGACTACCTCGGACGAGCCGCGAACCGCGAAGAAGAGCGCCTGGAAGAGCAGGATCTCCAGGCCCTGCCGGCGGCGCTGCGCGACGGGATTGGTCGCGACCACTATCGCACCGAGGCGTCATGGATGCAGGCCATTCTCGCAGACGAACTGCCGCCCAAGAGCAAGCTCATCTACGTCATCGGCGTGCGTGACAACAACGCCGACTACCTGGAGAACGAGGCGTGCGAGGAAATCCTGCGCACCTGGCGGGAACGCGATGACCAGCGGCGGGCAAGTGGGCCGTCGTTGGCGCAGGTGGCGGAGCAGTACGGTGACCCGACCGGTCGCCGACTCTATGCTCTGCGCGATCTGGAGTGGAAGTGGTTTGGACGCGCGTATGCCGAGCGTGGTGCCGAGGCTTCGCAGCAATGGCTCGACCCGTCGCCGCCGATGATGCGGCTTGAGTGAGTGCGTGAACCAGGGGGCGACGACTAACCTCGGAGTCGCGCAGCTCGATCACTAACGCACAGTGGCGGTGTGGGGAACAAGGAAGTGTCCGTGGCTGACGCGCAATCGGGGTGTGTGGCCCCTGAGTTCGCATCTCTGCTCGGGTCGTTGCCGCGCCACCGGCAGGGACAACTTCGTCTCGCCGGCCGCGTCGCGCGGCGGCTGCGCATGCCGGTTTACCTCATCGGCGGCAGCGTCCGCGACCTGCTGCTGGGCCGTCCCAGCCCCGACCTTGACCTGTGCGTGGTCGGCGATGGCATTGCCTTCGCGCGCGCCCTCGCGCGGGAGCTGGGCGCCCCGCGCGCCGTGGAGACGCGTTTTCTGACCTCCAAGATCGCGTCCTCGGCGGGGACGATAGATGTCGCCACCGCGCGCCGCGAGACCTACCCCCGTCCGGGCGCACTGCCCCGGGTGTCGCCCGGCGATATTGACGGCGACCTCGCGCGGCGCGATTTCACCATCAACGCCATGGCCCTCCGCCTCGACCGGCGCCGGCGGGAGCTGCTCGATCCCTTGGGCGGCGGCCGCGACCTCTCCCGCCGACAACTCCGCATGCTGCACGCCCGCAGCTTCGTGGACGACCCGACGCGGCTGCTGCGGGCGGCGCGCTATGCCGCGCGACTTGGCTTTCACCTTGAGCGCCGGACGCTGCGGCTCGCACGGGAAGCGGTGGCGGCCGGAGTCATGGACCGCGTCAGCGGGGAGCGCCTGCGGCGGGAGCTGCTGCTGTTGCTGGAGGAGCCGCGGGCGTCCGCGGGCTGGCGCCTGTGCGGGAAGCTGGGCGTGTCGCAAGCCCTGCATCCGGGGCTGGCGGTGGAGGCCGACACGCCGGCGGCGCTGTGTCGGTCCGGTGAAATATGCGAGAGGTTTTCGCGATGCCGCCCGGGGGCAAATCCTGACTGCGCCCTGGCGCGCCTGCTGGTGCTGGCCCGGTCCCTGTCACCCGCGGAGGGTTGCGCGTTGAGCGAGCGCCTGCGGCTGACGGCGCGCCACCGGCAGGCGTTGAGCGCGTATCTGGAGCGGCAGGGGCGTGCGCGGCGGGCGCTGGCCGCGGCCCGCCTGCGCAACAGCGCCCTGGCGCGGGCGCTGGAGGGTCTGCCGCTGGAGGCGGTGGTGGCGCTTGCCGCCACCTCGTCGCCGCGGGCGCGGCGGCGGTGTGAGCTGTTCCTGACACACCTGCGCGAGATGAAGGCTCTGCTTCGCGGCGAGGACCTGCTGGCGCAGGGGTTCGCCCCCCATCCCGCCTGGGGCCGGGCGCTGGCGGCGGCGCGCGATGCCCGGCGGGACCGCCGCGCGCGGTCGAAGAACGAGGAGCTGCGCATCGCCGCGGCGGTGCTGCGGGCGCATGGGGTGCGGAGCTCCCGGCGCGCGGACGACCGGGGGCAGGGCGGCTGATCGTGTTCTACAGGCAGACGGTCTTGCTCACCGCGATCGTGTTCCTCGCCGTCACGGGCTTTGCCGCGCGGCTGGAGCAGATGTACTTCATGGCGGGGCTGCTGGCTTTCCTCACCCTCGGCGCGTACCTGATCGCGCGCTTCTCGACGCGCGGGCTCGAGCTGCAGCGCGGCCCGGCGCACAAGCTCTCCGAGGGCGGTTGGTGCGACCTGAGCATCACCGTCACCAACCGCTCGCTGCTGCCCAAGGCGTTCATCAGCCTCCGCGACGAGCTGCCGGCATGGCTGGAACCCGTGAGCCCGGCGGAGGTCGCGCTGCCCACGCTGCTGCCGCGCCGTTCGGCGCGGCTGACCTATCGCGTGCGCGCGACCAAGCGCGGGGTGTTCAAGCTGGGACCGGTCGTGGTCTCAGCCACCGACCTGCTGGGGGCCTTTCACGCCGAGCGTCGCATCGAGGCGCCGCAGGAGCTGATCGTCTATCCCACGCCGGAGCGCTTCTCCGCGGAGGCGCTGGCGGGCGCGCTCACCTTCGGCGGCTGGGAGACGGCGCAGGCGACGCTGGCGGGCGCGGGGATGGAGCTCTACGGCATCCGCGACTATCGGCCGGGCGATGCGCTGCGGCGCATCCACTGGCCCTCGACCGCGCGGCTGGGGCACTTCCACGTGGTCGAGTTCGAGGAGACCCTGGGCGCCGATCTGGTGATCGCGGTAGATCTGCGCCGCGGCGCGCACGCGGGAGCAGGCAAGGACAGCACCCTGGAGGTCGCGATCAAGGCCGCGGCCTCGCTGGCGGCACACGCCGTTGACAACGGGGCGCGAGCGATGGTGGTGGGGCGGGACGGCGGGCGCAGCTATCGGGTGGCGGCGGGGCAACCGGGCGAACTGCCGCTGCTGCTCGAGGCGTTGGCGCGCATGGAGGCGCAGGGGGAGTGGTCGCTGGCGCAGGTGATGGCGGAGGTCGAGGGCCCGGCGGCCGGCGCGGCGGCGGTGCTGCTGACGGCGGCGCCGGAGGCGGGTCTGTTGGATCTGGTCGGGGCATGGGTGCGGCGTCGGGCGCAGGTGGTGGTGATGCTGTTCGATGCCGGCAGCTACGGCGCCCAGCCCGCCCCCGACGTTTACGCGTGGGAGAAACGCCTGCGCGTAGCCGGGGCGCGCGTCGAGATCGTGCGCCGCGGCGATCAGTTGGAGCGCGTGCTCGGGCGAGCGATGGCAGATGCAGCATAACCGCGACCAGACCACAGACCAACCGTTCGACCAGGCGGTGCTATACCTGTGCGCCTTTGCCGTTAGCGCCAGTGGGCTGTGGGCGGTGGCGATGACGGTGCAGGACGCGCCGATGACGCGCGCCTTCGGGCTGGCCCTGGTGGCGGGTTTCGCGGTGAGCTGGCTGGTGCGCCCGTACCCGCGGGTGCGCCCCTACGCGCTGCTGTGGAGCGCCGCGCTGGCGATAGCGGGGCTATGGTGGTATTTCACGACCGGCGAGTTCATGGGCCAGCCGGTGGCGGAAGTAGCCGGCCCGGGGGGGCAGGTTGGCGTGGGGCTGCTGCTGGCGGGGCTGGTGATCGCGCGCAGTTTCGGGCTGGTGAGCGCGGACGGCCTGCTGTTCTGCACGGTGCCGAGCCTGGCGATTTTCGGCGTCATCGGCAGCTACACATTCGACCCGCAATTCACCCTCGCGTTTCTGGTGTTTGTGTTGGCGGCGGCTTACCTCGCGGGGCAGGCGCACCTCATGGCGGAGCGCGAGCGCCGCCCGGTCGCGCCGGGGCAGGACGCGTGGCGGGTGGCGCGCGAGCGCCTGGTGGTGCTGGCGGTGCTGGTTGCAGCTTGCGCGGGGGTGGCGCTGCCGGTGGCCCGGGCGGCGGCGGCGCTGCTGCCCCAGTATAGGCTGCCGCTGGTGCTGCCGGCGCGCGCTGGCGGCATCGGCGCCGCCAGCGCCGACGCGAGTCGGGGCCGCGGAGCGACCGGGAGCTCGTCGTGGATATCGCCCGGGCAGCTCACCGTCGGCGCCGGCCCCCTGCGCCTCAGCCAGCAGGTCGTCATGCGCGTGAAGAGCGAACAACCTTTGTTGTGGCGGGGGGAATCCTTGTACCACTACACCGGCAGCAGTTGGGATGCGCCGCGGGGCGGCATCTCCACGGTCCCCCCCGCGGCGGGCGGGGGCCTCGACCTGCGCCCGCTGATCGGCGCGCCGCCGGGGCGCGTAGTGAAGCAGGAATTCGAGCTCGTCAACCTGCCCACCACCTTCGCATTCGCGGCCATGCAGCCGCTGCAGATGGGGCGCATCGCGGACGACGTGCGCTGGGGGGTGCCGACCACCGACCGGGCGGGATCGCTGTTCATCTCCGGAGGCAGCCTGCGCCCCAACGCTTCCTACGAGGTGCAATCCCAGGTGGACCACCTGGTGTCGCCCGGCAAGTGGAGCGTGCTCGATGCCAGCG
Source organism: Armatimonadota bacterium (assembly GCA_035527535.1). Classification (NCBI taxonomy): domain Bacteria; kingdom Bacillati; phylum Armatimonadota; species Armatimonadota bacterium. The sequence continues at coordinate 5,818 of DATLAK010000168.1, read as the reverse complement.
CCCCGGAGCTGCTGCATATACTACCCCTGGTGCGTGATCGAGTGCACGAGTTCGCCCGGCAGGCAGTGGGCGACATCCGCGCGCCGCAGGCCCAGGTGGAGGCCATCATCTCCTATCTGCACGCGCACGCCGCCTACAGCCTGGACGCTCCGGCAACCCCGCCGCGCGAAGACGCGGTGATCTATTTCCTGACCCGCAGCCACGTCGGCTACTGCGACCTGTTCGCCAGCGCCGCGGCCCTGATGTGTCGAGCGGTGGGGATTCCGGCGCGCGTCGCTACCGGCTACGCGCCGGGCACCTACGACTCCGCTGCGGGCGTCTATGTCGTGCGCGGGAGCGATGCCCACGCATGGGTGGAGGCTTACCTGCCGGAGCGGGGGTGGATCGCCGTGGACGCGGCGCCCGCTGGGGATGACACCGAGGGCGCAGCCCCGGCGCGCCGGCGTGCGTGGTTTGGGCGCCTGACGCTGCTCATGCGCGGTCACCCGCTGGCGACCGCGGCGGCGCTGGCGGTGCTGGCGTGGGCGGCAATGGCGGCGAAGGCGCGGTGGCTCGACGATTACCTGGCGCTGCGGCGCCGCGAGCGCGGCCTGCGCCCTGATGATTACCGGGCCCGGGTGGTCCTGAGCTACGAGAAGCTGGTGCGGGTTTGCGCCAGACGGGGCATCGGGCGCAGCGGGGCGGAGACGCCCAACGAATACGCCCGCCGACTGGGACGCAGCGCCTACCTGGTATCGGTCATGCCGGCGGTGAGGGCGATCACCGGCGATTACGTGCTGGCGCGCTACAGCGATCGCCCCATCGCCGGCGAACACGCGGCGCGGACACGCCAGGCGCTGGAGGACCTCCGCCAGGGCCTGCGGCGAATTAAGGAAGTGCGATAAAGGGCCGCACCGGCGGTCGTTTCTGCACACGCCAACGTGCCCATTACCTCCACGAACGCCGCCGCAGCCACCTCCGACGTCGGCCATGAGGACTCTGCCGCCAGCTCCTGTGTCATGAGATCGCCTGAAGGTACGCGGGGCTTGCTTCCCCCCGCCCCCGAACCTTCTCGGCTGCGCGGGCAACATATTCACAGATGCCGAGCGCTGTCGCGCGGCGGTCAGTCGATAGAGTATGCGTCCGATGACGAACCATAGGCCAGAGATGAGCGATGCCCGGTTGGTCGAGATGGCCAGGGCGGGCGAGCCAGCCGCGTTCGATGTGCTGGTGAGGCGCTTTCAGCGAGCCGTTCACGCCGCGGCATTCGCGGTGCTTTCCGATCAAGAAGCGGTGCTGGACGTCCTCCAAGAAAGCTTCATCGCGGCCTATCGTCAGTTGCATGCGCTGGTGAATCCGAGCAAGTTCGGCCCCTGGGTCTGTGGCATCGCGCGCAACCAGGCGAAGCAGTTCCGCCGCGACCGTGGGCGGCTTCAGTCGCGCGAGCTTCCGCTGCCGGAGACCGGCCTCGCCGCCGACGTAGCGCAGCCCGCCCACGGCATCGAGCGCATCCGGGAAGCGTTGTCGGTGCTCACCGAAGTCCAGGCGGACACCGTAACGCTCTTCTACATGGAGGGCTACTCGATTGCCGAGTGCGCGACCCTGCTGGGAGTGCCAACGGGAACCGTGAAACGCCGGCTCCACGACGCGCGACGGCGACTCAAGAAGGAGATGACGGACATGGTTACACAGCATCTGGCGGACTATGCCCTGCCGGAGGACTTTCGAGTGGTGATCGACAAGCCCAGCCGTCTCCTCAGCAACGGCGCTTCGCTGGCTTGGTTTGCAGGCCGGTGGGTCCTGGTCTGGCAGGATGGCGTGATGTGGGGCAAGGAGCGCTGGCAGTGCGACCGCTTCGAGTGCTGGCTGTCCGAGAGCCCCGACGCGAGAACGTGGTCCCAGCCGCGACTGCTGGAGTTCGGGGCCACGCAATACACTGACTCGGCCAACCTCCACCTACACCAGATCTGCGTCCATCGGGATCGCCTCTACGTGCACACCTACATGCATCACAACGGCATTGACCTCTACTCCTCCGAGGATCTGATGACCTGGACCGCCCATCCGCGGGTCAGGCTCGGGAATGCCGGGCGCGCAGGAATCTTCAGCCGCAACGGTGATTTGCTCATCGCGAGTCCATCGTGGGTCTCGGTCGAAGACTTCCATGGCGATCGGGTGGATGTACTACAGAGCTCTGATGGGGGGAATGCCTGGGGATGGCTCAAGTCGCCATCCTGGCCGAAAGCAGGGATCACCGACGCCGCCGGAATGGCGGCCCGGGACCGCATCTACGTCGCTTGGCGTGAGTTCGAAGGTCCCCAGGGGGCAAGGATCGGACGCCTGTGTCTAAGCTCGAGCCACGATGGCGGTAAGTCCTGGTCTGATCCGAAGACGGTGCAACCCCTGACCAGCGGCAAGCGCGCCAGCTTCAGCTTGGAGCTGACGTCGACTGGCGATACGTTGGTCATCGTCCAGGAAGTCTGCGACGTGGGAGACAATGCGGGCGAGGTCTGGCTGGCATTCAGCCAGGACGGCGGCGAGACCTGGCCGGGGAAGGCCGTATACGCCGCTGGCTCGCTTCTCGATCCGGCGATCGCGTTCGGGCCGGACGGGTCGCTGGTGATGGCGGGAAGCTCGCGCACCGGCGATGAATCGCGCCCGTGGGTGGTGCACAGCAGAATCAACCGGCGGTGAGGTCGCTCCGGCGAAGAAACACGGGAAAACAGGGGAAAACAGGGACAGCTACCTATTCCCGGGAAACGCCCTACGAGTACGCGCGGCGGCTGGGCCAGCGTACCTATCTGGTGGTTGCCATGCGCGCGGTGGACGCGATCACAACCGCGTACCTGCGTGCCCGCTTCAGCCGCCTGCCGGTCGGCGCGGAGCACGCGCAGGCCGCCGGTCAGGCGCTGCGTGATGTCACGCAAGCGCTGCGGCGGACGAAAGACGTCGCCTGACCGGCGCTCGCCGCGGCCCCAGCGCCCGCGTCAGTCTATTATCCATCGCTGCAGGGCAATGTCGCGGGCGCGGCGCTCGGCTTCGCGCTTGGCCTGCTCGCGGCGCGCGCGTTCCTGCTCCGGCGCCAGGAAGCAGTAGAGGTCCTGCCCGAACCGGAGATACCCCAGCGACCGGCACACCGCCAGCGAGGCGAGGCCGGCCTCATCCGTGGAGTACAGCGGAATGCGCCCCGCCCCCAGGATCGCCCGCGTCGCCGCGCTGACCACCGACCGCCCCAGGCCCCGGCCGCGGAACTCCTGCTCGGTGAACACGCCGATGGCGCAGGCGTAGTCGCCGCGCAGCGCGATGTCGGCGTAGGCGGCAAGCTCGCCCTTCACATATGCTCCGTATCCCCCAGCCACCGGCATCGCCCCCACCGTCTCCACGGGGCGGCGCTCCGGAAGCGCCGGGGGCGGCAGGCGGCGCACTCTGTGGCCGCGCCAGGGCACGAAGTGGGCGCGGTCGGTGTAGTGGAGCAGATCATGCCACACCTCAACCACCGTTAGGCGCGCCATCACCGCCTGCACCAGCCGCTCTCGATTGGCGCACGACAAGGCCGCGCCCTGCTCCATGCCCTCCCGCACCAGGTCCTCGATCGCGGCCCGCAGCGGCTCGTGAACTCGCACCGCCACCCCGCGGAAAGTCTCGATCACCACCAACGGACACGGCGCGCCGCCGGTGACCGCGCTGCCGCGCGTGCCCTCCACCAGCAGCAGGTCCGGGCGCACCTGCGACGGCTCGATCCCCAGCGCCGCCGCGCACGCAAGGTCCAGCGGATCGAATTCCTTCCACGCCGCCGGGCGTCGTTTGAAGCACAGTTCGGTTGTCTCTTCGCGCCGCCGCGTCACCCGTTCGCCCACCGGCCAGCACCTCCGGCCCCGACCAGTCGGGGCGCCGCCGCCGCTGCGCAGACTATACCATGCGCTTCCGCGGCGCCGCAACCTATCGCCGGGGCCTGCATGTACGCCCGGCAGGTCGCGGAGCTGTGGGATCAATGAGCAACGGCCATCCCGCTCAGCGCGTGGCTGTTGGCGGCTCACGCCCCTGCGGGCTGGAAGGTCGGCAGGGGAACAGGTAACAGTCCCCGGTTGCCAGGCTTCCCCCAATTGACGCGCCGGCCTCGACTATGGTATAAGCTGCTTGGAGCCAATCCAAGACTCAAATGAGCCAGAGCGTCTTCCCGATCACCAGCATCATCATTATTATCACCCCGGCGGTGAGCCGGGGGCGATGCTGGTCGGCCAGGAAGTAGCGCCAAGCACCTAACGCCAGCAAACCCCAGCCCACCGCCAAGAGAGGCGGTGGGCTTTTTGCGTTTCGGCCGCATTGAGGAGGAAGATCATGTTCGAGGAACAGGGAGGCTTGCCGGATCAAGGACAACTCGAAAGCGCGGTGCTGGGATTCTGGCGGGAGCGCGGCATCTTCGCCAAGCTCCGAGCACGCAACCGTGGAGGCGCCCGCTTCTCCTTCCTGGATGGCCCAATCACGGCGAACAATCCCATGGGAGTGCATCACGCCTGGGGGCGCACGCTCAAGGACCTACTCCAACGTTTCTGGGCGATGCGGGGCCGAGATCAACGCTATCAGAATGGCTTTGACTGCCAGGGCCTGTGGGTCGAGGTGGAGGTTGAGCGGGAGCTTGGATTCACCAACAAGCGCGACATTGAGGCCTACGGAGTCGCCGAGTTCGTCGCTCGGTGCAAGGAGCGAGTGGATCGCTTCTGCGATGCGATAACCGAGGAGTCGCTTCGCCTTGGCTGCTGGATGGACTGGAAGAACTCGTATCGCACCGACTCTGAAGCGAACAACTACGCCATCTGGCATTTCCTGAAGAAATGCCACCAGCGCGGCCTGGTCTATCCGGGAACCGATGTCATGCCCTGGTGTCCCCGCTGTGGCACTGGACTCTCTCAGCAGGAACTCCAGGAGGGCTATCGAGAGGTCGTGCATCCCGGCGTGGTGGTCAGATTGCCTTTGGCAAGACACCCAAATGAATCCCTGCTGGTGTGGACGACGACCCCTTGGACCTTGACTGCCAACGTCGCATGCGCCGTCAATGCCGACCTGAAGTACGCAAAGGTGCGCCAAGGCGAGGACGTTTACTACCTCGCCGCGAGTCGCGCTCCTGCGGTCATGCAGGCAGAGCAATCGTGGGTGATCGAGCGCGAGCTGACGGGCGAAGCCCTGGTCGGACTGTGCTACCTCGGTCCATTCGATAATCTCCCCCAGGCGCGGGCGGCGGTTCCTGCGCATCGGGTGCTGCCCTGGCGCGAGGTTTCTGAGGCTGAAGGGACCGGAATTGTCCACGTCGCGCCCGGCTGCGGCAAAGAGGACTATGACCTGGGCCGCGAACACGGTCTGCCGACGGTGGCCCCGATCGACGAGCATGGGCGGTTCCAGGCAGGGGCTGGTCCCTTTACCGGCATGCAGGCCTCGGAGGCCGCCGAGGCGGTGCTGGAGGCATTACGGCAGCGCGGGCTTCTTTATCGAGTCGATGACTATCAGCACCGCTACCCCCACTGTTGGCGATGTGGCACCGAAGTTCTATTTCGCCTTGTGGACGAATGGTTCATCGCCATGGACCCCTGGCGCGAGGAGATCATGCGACTGGCCGAGGAGGTGAGGTGGGTTCCTGAGTACGGGCGCGACGTCGAGCTCGATTGGCTGCGGAACATGCGGGACTGGATGATCTCCAAGAAGCGCTATTCTATAGTTCAGCCATTTTTGTAGGCAGAAAGTGAAGGGGCAGAACGTGAGAGGTCTATGCCCTCGCGCGGCCAAGGGTTGTTTATTCGAACATCCCAGCCGACGAGGTCATAGCCCATGTCACAGCCCCTCGTTC
>DATLAK010000167.1 GCA_035527535.1 Armatimonadota bacterium | reverse complement strand
CCGCGCGCGCTAATGGCTATGCCGCCGGGGTCGTCCTCGACGGTCCCTACGGCTGGCGCGAGCAGACCGACGTCGAGACGACGCCGCCCGACACGTGGGCCAACTTGCCAGGCGACTATGCACCCCGCGCTCAAGCGGTGCTGCGCATGCTTGCCGCCAACCCCGACTGGGCGGGCGCGCTGGAATGCCTGGCGCTGCTGGTCTCGACCTCCCGCGGTGAGCGCCTGGTCATCGCGCCCGGCGCTGACTACAGCGCCCGCCTGGCGGACGTCGGCGTGGACGAATGGAGCGCGGTGATAACGACGACCTTCGCCCGCGACGGGCGGCCGGTGGAGGTGCAGTTCCGGCTGCGGCCGCGGGTGATTGATGCCGCCAACGGCAAGTTCGCTCTCTACACATCGGCCATCTATCCGCGCACCGAGTTCTCTGATCCCCCCGAGGTCAGCGCCGCCCTGGCGCGGAGGCTCGGCCCCTATCGTGACACCCTCGACATCTCCCGCTTGCTGAGCGGCTGGCTCGACGGCGAAGGCATGCTCGACGCCTTCCGCGAGCAGGGCCTGTGGCAGGCGCGCGCGGCGGTCGAGCTGGTCAACGACGGCGTCGCCGCCGTGTTCGCCAAGTGGCACGCCTTCGACAAGTTCTATCACCTCTTCTTTCATGCCATTGACCCCGTTTCGCCCTTGCACGATTCCACCCACTTCGAGCACTTCGAGCGTATCCACCGGGGCCTCCAGACCATCGCCGACGAGATGGTCGGTGTCGCCCTCGACGGCATGGATGACGACACGCTGCTGGTCGTTCTCTCCGATCACGGCCTCACCCCCGCGGTGCGCCAGGCGTCGGTCAACAACTTCCTGCGCGGCGAGGGCTACCTCGTCGCCGATTTCGACGCCGCGGGCACTGCGGTCATAGACTGGTCGCGCACGCGCGTCATCATGCATCCCTTTACCCAAGTGTGGGTCAACCTCAAGGGACGTGACCCCCAGGGCATCGTCGAACCCAGCGAATACGAAGCGCTGCGGGAGCAGGTGATCGAGGCCCTGCGTGGTTGGCGCGACGACGATGGCCGTCACGTCATGGCGGAGGTCTTCAAGCTCGAGGATGGGGGATTCTACGGCCTGGGACATCCGCGCGACGGCGACCTCCGCTTCTTCAGCCGGCCCGGCGTCTCCGTCTATCGCAAAGTGGCGGTGACCGCGGACGGCGCTTTGGTGGAGTCGGCCCGCGGTCCCTACACCGGCGACCACGGCAGCAGCCGCCCCTCGACCCGGCTGGGGCGCGGATCGGAGACCGCGATGTTCACCATGACCGGCCCGGGCGTGGCCCAAGCGGTGACCCGGCGCGCGCCGGTCCTGATGTGTGACATCGTCCCCACGCTCGCTCACCTGATGGGAGTGGAGCCGCCGGCCGATTGCGACGGCGCGGTGATGAGGGACCTGCTGGCGTAGCCCGGGGCGAACGCGCCGCGACAGCCACACAATCCCTCTTCCGTGGGGGAGCGCGCGGCCCGTGATTGCGGGCCGTCTGGGGGTAGGCGTCCGGCAGGCGTACCCTCACTCTGCCTCTCCCCGGCAGGGAGAGGAGTTTTCGCCCCGTACCAAAGATCCGCGAACCCACCCCGCAATGGCCTTGACGTGCAGCCGGAAATGTGGCATCATATGATTGACGATGGTAAATCGTCAGTATGGAAAGCGGCAATACCCCAGGCATTTTCCCCCTTGAACGGTCAGCGCATGTGCGACCTCCTGCTTGTGGCTTGCACTTTCGGAAAGGAGATTCGCGCATGACGACTGGCACAGTCAAGTGGTTCAACGAAGCGAAGGGATACGGCTTCATCGAGACCGCCGAGGGTGATGTTTTCGTTCATCACTCCGCGATCCAGGCCGATGGGTTTCGCTCCCTGAGCGAGGGCCAGGCAGTCGAACTCGAGGTGACCAGCGGCCCCAAGGGCCTGCAGGCCTCCCAGGTTCGCCCGCAGTAGGACCGCCAGCAAGCGTTAGTCAGTAAAACGCGCGGCCCCGGGATATGCCCCGGGGCCGTTTGGCTTTATCAGGGTCTGCGGGGTCGCCGATCGCGCCCAGGCGATGCATGGTGGGGAGGGCGACGTGGTGCTCGGTAAGGACCTCGGATTCCCAACGCCGCCGGTGCGCGACCATCTCGCACCGGGCAGGCCGGACCTTCTCGCCACCCGCGACAATGGCCTCGGCCGGCTCGTCTGCGTCGTCATCCATGCCAATCACCAAGCTTGTCGTCAATCATCGTCGTCGGGCCCAGGGTCCGAGGTGACACGGCTTGCGGGCCGCCGCCCGATGTCGTTCTCGCCGCCGCCGATGCCTATCCTGCGGCACCGCGGGCGGCAGGGACATGGCGGCGAAATGCGAATGTCACCAGTGGGTCCGGCGCGACCAAGGAGGCGACAATGCGGGAGCGAGTGGTGGCAGCGATCATGGTCCCCGGGTTGGCCGCAGGCTCGTGCCTCGCCGCCCGGGACCTCGGCCGGGAGAAGAAGATCATCGAGTGGGGGTGGGATCAGCCCGACACGGCCTATCTGCGCGCACACATTGCCGAGATGGAGCAGACACCGTTTGACGGCGTGATCTTGGCTGCCCGCGCGTGGACCAAGGACGGCCCCGTCTATTTCTCGCATGAGAACTGGGGCCGGCGGCGATTCACGGAAGCAGAGCTGCAGTCGGCGATGGAGGACTTGCAGGCGACCCGCTTCAGCCGCTTCACCGACAACTTCCTACGCATGACCGTCACGCCGGGAGACGTGGACTGGTTCGACCCGGAGTTCGACCACGTGGTCGAGAATGCGCGGCTGCTGGCGAAGGCGGCGGCGGCGGGGCGGCTGCGCGGGTTCATGTTCGACGTGGAGATGTACCAGGCGCCGGTCTTCACTTACCGCGGCCAGAAGTACTCGGCGGACAAGAGCTTCGCGGAGTACGCGGCGCAGGTGCGCGCGCGAGGCCGCCAATTCATGCGCGCCATCGAGAGCGAGATGGCGGCGCCGGTGGTGATGATGACGTTCGGGCCTTCGTTGTTGCACCAGACGCCGCACGATCGGCTCCAGGATGCGGGCTATGGCTTGTTGCCCGCATTTGTTGACGGCATGTTGGACGCCGCGGGACCGCGAACCCTGATCGTGGACGGATACGAAGGCTCCTACCCCTTCCGCGACGCAGCTCAGTTCGACGCCGCGCGGCAAGCTTTCGCCGCAGCCGCAGCCAAGTTCTCGGCCGTCCCCGACCTGTACCGGAAGCACATGCGGCTCGCGTTTGGCCTCTACATGGATCAAGGCTGGAACTCGGTGGGCTGGTTTGTGGACCAGCCGGAGAAGAACCGGCTGTCGCCGACTGAATTCGAGTATGCTCTGCACCGCGCGCTGGCGGCGACCGACAGGTACGTCTGGGTGTACAGCGAGCAGCCCAACTGGTGGACCGGCGAGCGCCTGCCACCGGGCTACGCCGAGGCGGTGCGCAACGCCCGCACTCCACATGACCCGACCTGGCGCACGCCGCGCCAGGTCCCCGGGGAGGCCGCTTACATGACCCCGGCGTCGAGCATCCCGGGTCACGACGACGAGGCAACCTTCGGCATGCTGTGGTCGAAATACGATAAGGTCATGGACCTGCCGAAGGCATGGCGGTTCCGGCTCGACCCCGAGCGCGTCGGGGAGAATCAACAATGGTTCGCCCCCGGCACCGACGAGTCGGAATGGAGGCCGATCGAGATTGGGAAGTTCTGGGAGGAGCAGGGCTATCCCGAGTATGACGGCGTGGGGTGGTACCGCGTGCGAATCACCATTCCCCAGTCGGCGGCGCGACGCCAACTGCTGCTTGCCTTTGGCGCCGCGGACGAGACGGCGAAGGTGTGGGTGAACGGTCAGTTCGCCGGCGAATTTGGTCTGCTCGGGTTCACCTGGCACGAGCGCTTCGAGATTGACGCCACGCCTTATGTGCGCCCTGGCGCGGAAAACCTGGTAGTGGTGCGAGTGGAGGACTCCATCGGCATGGGCGGGCTGTGGAAGTCGGCGCTGCTCATTTCGCCCAAGCGCGACCGGTGACGGCGCGGCACGCCGACCTATTTCTTCGTCACCCCCAGGCGTTTGAGCCACTTGCTGGCGCGCAGGCTGAAGCCCTGATTGACGCGGCGCGACCACCGGACGTGGGGGCCGGTCTGCCCCGCCAGGCGGAGCTTGATGCCGCGGCGGCTGTAGAAGCGGGCATAGGCGTCCTGCAGGCCGGTCTCGAGCAACTGCGGCGGCGAGATCTTGGGGTGGCGGAATACGACGTGGGCGCCGTCGCGCTTGGTGTAGTCGGGATCGAAGATGCAGTCGGCCATGCGCTCGGCGTCATCGGTGCCGGGGATGGGGATGCGGATGGCGATCTGAATCGCGTCGAGCTTGACCTCCTCGGCGAGGGCGACGATGCGGTCGAACGTGCCCATGTCGTCGTGATCGAGGCCGACGATGAAGGCGCCCAGGACGCCGATGCCGCAGCGATGGAGCCGCTCGACCGTCTCCTTGATCTGGGCGGGGTGGTTGAAGCGCTTGTTCATGTCCGCCAGGTTCTCGTTGGAGAGCGACTCGAACCCAACGAACAGCATGCGGCAGCCGGAGGCTCCGGCCAGGCGCAGGAAGTCCTCGTCCTGCAGCCGATCCATGGACGCCTGACCGAACCAGGCGCGCTTCATCGGCAGCACGCCTTCCATCAACTGCTGGGCGCGCTTGCTATCGCCGAAGACATTATCGTCCACGAAGATCAGCGGGCCGTCCGGCGGCAACCGGCGCAGCTCCTCCAGCACTTGCTCGACCGGGCGCATGCGGTAGCGCCCGCCGAAGAACTTGTGCACCGAGCAGAAGCTGCAGCGGAACGGGCAGCCGCGGCTGGTCTGGATGGTGTTGAACAGGTAATAGTCCTTACGCGACACCAGGCCGCGGCGCGGCGGCGGCAGGTTGTCGAGCTCGGGATAGCTTTCGTTGCGGTACACCGGCTCCAACTTGCCGCGCGAGAAGTCGGCGAGCATCCGCGCCCAGAAGCCCTCCGCTTCCCCCACGCCCACCGCATCGGCGTAGCGCAGCGCCTCCTCGGGGAGCGCGGTGGCGTGGATGCCGCCCATGACCACCGGCACGCCCTGCCGGCGGAATCCCGCGGCAATCTCATACGCGCGCGGGGCGCTGGCGGTGTTGGCGGTGAGGCCGACCAGATCCACCTGCGCGGTGTAGCGCACGGGGGCCACGGATTCGTCCAGGACCGACACATCGTAGTCCGCGGGGGTGGTGCCGGCTATCGTCAGCAGCCCCAACGGCGGAAACAGCGTCTTCGCCAGGCGAATGCGCGGCCGCCGGTTCCCGACACAGCCGGGATCGGGCGCAATCAGGAGTATGCGGGGCTTACTTGTCATTAAGGGTACCTGTGTTCATATCTGTTGCCAATGTTTTGCCGGATGCGGCTGATTCTCCTGCGCGGCTGGAGCGACCGGACTGCTGTGCAGCGTCGGCCTCGATCCGCGGCCGCCCCAACGGGTTCGCTCGCTGGGAGCGGGCAAGAAAGCGAACAGCCGCCGTCCGGGGAACGGCCGGCGGCCGACGACGGTGAGCATCGAGCCCGGGACCGGCTGAGATCATTCCGGTTAGGATTGATCGAGCACCCTGCTGGCGTCCGCTGCGCGGCCCCCGGGTGCGGGCTGCGGGAGGGGACTTGGCGGATCGGCGCCGATCCGAGGCAGCGGCCCGGAACTCTCGAGCAGAATCAACTCACGCTAATCGCCTCGACCGGGCACTCCTCCGACGCACGCTTGGCGCACTCGAGGTCATCGCCTTCGGGGTTGGCGATAAGAGCCCGGGCTACGCCCTCCTCATCATCGAGCTTGAAAACGCTGGCACAGGTTTCCTCGCACAGGCCGCAGCCGGTGCACAGATCGGCGTCAACTTGAACGGGCATCGCGACACGTTCCTCCTTGGCGTTTTGCTCCAGGTGCGATGCGGAGCGGACGCGCTAATGATATGGCGCGCTGTGGCCGCTGTCAAGAGCAACACGCGGGGCTCTGGTAGCATAGCGATTATGTCCCCATGCAACTGCACAGGGAAAATGTCCCCCTCCCTCCCGCGAGGTTGGGGGGGATAGGCCCAGGTGTGGATTGTGGATAAGTTCGTTGCGCGCGTCGCGACTTGACGGCGTCACGGA
>DATLAK010000166.1 GCA_035527535.1 Armatimonadota bacterium | reverse complement strand
TCGGTGGGCAAGGTTCGCTCGCTGGCGAGGCTTCCCGTCAACGTACCAGCGGAACTCGAGGTAATCCGTAAGAACGAGGTTGGGCAGGTGCTTGCGGTAACGCTGTAGTTGCTCGGTACGCTCGGCCTCGTCAAGCGACGCGCCGACGTCCTTGCACTCGACGTAGCCGATCGTCAGTTCGCCCTTGCGGACTCGCATGTCGGGCGCGCCGCAGTCGGTGCGATGCTTCGGCTCGTTGACTGCGCGCACGCCCCGCTCCAGCGACTGGATAAGCACCGCGAGGGCCGCGCGGTGCGTGTGCTCGGTCGCATCGCCGGCGGCAAGATCGCGGCGAATGTCTTTCAGGTACTCGTTGAAAGGGTCAGACGGCATGGTCGTTCTCCCGCGCGCAGACGCTCGCGCACGCATTCGGCGCGACGGGCAGCGTTACCTGCGACGGGCAGTCGCGGGGGTTATCGCTCGAACCGGCCGAGCGCCGACTTGCTCGGCCCATCACAGCCGAGGGCGGCTGTGCCACATTGAGTCGCCTCAGAAATCCCGCGCGCCATCGGCGGCAAGCCCGCGCAGGTGGCAGCGGTCGTTGATGGTTACCACCACCCACCCGTCGTCGCCGCGCTCGACGCGATTGAGGCAGCCGTTGTCCTGGCGGATGCGCCAGAAGTGCGATTCGTCCAGCCCCAGCATCGCCAGCAGCGCGACCTTGGTGACGACGCGATGGGAGACCACCGCTGCCGTCTCGCCGCGGTGGCGCGCGGCGATCTCCGCGATCGCCGCCATCGCGCGCTCGCGCACCACCGGCAGGCCTTCTCCACCGGGGAAAACGACACCGCCCGGCTCGCGCTTCCAGCGCGCGAACAGCTCCGGCCAGCGCTCGGGCGCCTCGCGCAGGGGCACGCCCTCCCAGTCGCCGAAGTCGAGGTCGGTGAGGCGCTGGTCCACCTGGACTTCGAGGCCGCAAGCCGCGGCGACGGGCTGCGCGGTCTGCAGCGCGCGCTGCAGGGGACTGGCATAGACGGCCGCAAGCGGCTGGTGGGCAAGCGCATCGGCAATAGCGGCGGCCTGGGCGCGACCGCGCTCGTTGAGGGGGACGTCCGCGCGCCCGCGGAACACCTCCTCACGGTTCCAGGCGGTCTCCCCGTGACGGAGCAGATAGAACACTGCTGACGCGTCAGCCGTCATCATCAGTGGCGACCCTTGACCATCAGCGGATCCGCTCCTGCGACATCCTAGATGCTCGCTCGACAAGTTGTCGAGCTTCAGCTTCCGATCGACATGACGTGGAAACGCACAGGCCCTCGGGCTCGACCTCGCGCAGCAGCGGCTCAATCTCCCCTGGGCGGGCGTAGACGACGATGCTCTTCCCCTTTGCCTGAATGCGACGTATGAGAGGCACCCATTGCAGCACGCCTTCATGGCCCGCGCCCGGCACCCACTGGATCGCCTCCAGCTCAGGAAGCTCCAGCAGAAGGTCGAGGTGCTGGATGGCGCCCGGCCCGTCCAGATGGTATATCCTGCGGTCCAAAGTGCGCATGTGCTCCACCAGCGCAGGCAGGAACAGGTCGGCAAATGTCTGCGGGGAGATCATGCATGACATGTCGCAGTCAAGACCCATGGTGCGGCCCGAAGACCATGTGTTGACGTAGTTCACCGATCCCGGCAAACCGACCAGGTCCGGCGACACCAGTGTCCACAGCTCCTCGAAGATTTCGAGCAGAATATCGGACATTCTCTGGATTGCCGACCTCACCCAGTCGGGATTGAGAGCGATATCCATTAGCAGCTCTTGGCTACCGCGCACCATCGCCAGCGTATCGCCGGCCTGGTTTCCCCACATGGGAGGCACGAAATATCTACCGCGGCTGGCGCGGGCCGCCGACAGGGTGCTCCTACGCATCCAGTCCCACCACGGACTTTGCCGCCATCCCTCCAACGACGGGAACCCGTCGTCGCCAGTGGGCGCGGGATCAACCCATACGGTGTCCCGTGCAAAGTGGGGCGTGCAGCCAAAGCACAGACTGTGGCCGACCGACCAGCCGTGCATGAATACCGGCAATGCATCCCCACCGTAATACGTCCGTTGCACGGTAGCCAGCGTGGTGCGAATCGCGTAGTCGCTGTCGGTCCAGTGGGTCTCGACAGCGACTTCCTCCTGCGGAGGTTGGACCGCGCCGTCACGCGGCGCCGTCACACAGATGAGCACGCGGTCGTGCAATTGCTGCTCCCACCACGCTTCCCACCTCTGCTTCACGGTTCCCCAATCTTCATTGATGCTTTCGATTTTCATTCTACGTGTCTGCTGCTGGAGGTCGTCATCGCGGCTGCGGCCGCCACCGACTGGGAAGCGAGGGTCCGGGCCTGCGCATGACGGCGCTCATTGAGCGGCACGTCCGCGCGCCCGCGGAACACCTCCTCGCGGTTCCAGGCGTTCTCCCCGTGGCGGATGAAATGGATGACGGTGATCGGTTCTCCAGGCACCGCAGTTCACCCCCGCGCGGCCGTGCGGGTACTACCGCGCGTCTTCCCGATACGCCAGGATGGTCTCCAGCAGCGGATCTCGCCCGGCCTGGTAGTCCGCGAAGGTGGGCTCGACGAGGAGGTCGGGCATGAAGGAGGGCGTGTCCTGCTTGGAGTGCGCGAAGTACTTCGTGGAATAGGTCACCAGGAAGCCCGAGTTCGGCAGGCGAAAAGACCTGACCTCACCGTAGTGGTTAGGCTTGCCCCCGGTCGGCTCGCCGACGAAGATGGCGCGAGTCGAGTTGCGTAGGTCTATCGCGTTGAGGACGGCTGACGAGAACGTCTGGCGACCGACGACGACGAACAGCGCCCCCCGGCGGTTGATGGCGGGGCGCTCGCTCAACCCCGAGATCAGCGGCTGAGCCAACGGCGAACTGCCCCCGCTGTTGTAGCGCAGGTCGAGGATGAAGCGCTTCAGCGGACGCGCGTCCACGACGGCCAGCACTTCCGCGCAGAAATCCCGGAACGGTTTGCCCCTCATGTCCATGCAGCGGTTGTACTGGACATAGATCGTCTGCGAGTCTTCGAGGTACTCGAACCAGTAGAAGGCCCGCCGGTTGCGCATGTGCAGGGGAGGCTGCTGCGTGCTTGGCGCGAGGGCGTCAATCCATGCGGTCGAAGCATCGGCTGAGATCGGGGTCAGGTCGAGGGCGAAGGTAGCCCCGTGCGCGTCCGCGAAGACGAAGCGACCGCCTTTCGCACTGGGCAGGAGGTGCAGCGCGTGGAGGGCGTCCGGCGCGGTGAGCAGCCCCGGGCTGCGGTGCTTGAGTTGGGCATCGTTCTCGTGCGAAATCAACGCGCTGACCGCCGCGTAGGCCTGATCTACAGGGGTGTCCCCGATCGCCGTCAGGCGCGCGCCGAGGGCGCGCCGGTACGACGGAATCGTGCGCGTCACATAAAGGCCGTCCCTGAACCAGTAGAGGCGCAAAGGGAAAACGCGGAACGATTCCTCGCTCCACGGGTCGAGGGTGGTGTGACTGTCTGCGACGGAGGCCACCAGACGCATCATCCCGAAGGCGACCTCATCGTCCGCCAAAGCCGGGATGGAGTTGTCGAGCGCGGCGACCGCTTGCTCGAACTGCTCCCGGCTGATGCGAGAGAACAGGTGCTGGTGGCGCTGCGGCAGTTCGGTCGCCAGGTAATGCAGGTCCTGCCGCCAGCGCTCCGCTCGCCCCGCAGGCGCCGGGGGCGATTGGCCTGCGGGCGGAGCGGTGTATCCGAACTGAGGCAGGACCGACGCGCTCAGCCAGGCGATCAGCGCGCCGCGCCCAATGCTGCGGGCGGTGCCGGCCAGCGGGTTCCGGAGCAACATGGTATGCCGCTCACCCCCTCCGGGTCCAGAATCGTGGCGCCGTCACCAGCGGCCACCTACATCTCGAAGCGTTCGCCCAGGTAGAACTTGCGCGCGACCGGGTCCGAGACCAGCTCGGCGGAGGCGCCCTGGGTCAGGATCCGCCCCTGGTACATGATGTAGCTGCGGTCGGTGACGGCGAGGGTATCGCGCACGCTGTGGTCGGTGAGCAGAATGCCGATGCCGCGCCGCTTGAGCTCGGACAGGATGTCCTTGATGTCATCAATGGCGATGGGGTCAATACCGGTGAACGGCTCATCGAGCAGGATGAACGCCGGATCGGTGGCGAGGGCGCGCGCGATCTCGACGCGGCGGCGTTCCCCGCCCGACAGCACGTAGGCCATGCGGTCGCGCAGATCGGCCACCCGCAGCTCCTCCAGCAGGCGCTCGACGCGGGCCTCGCATTCGGCGCGCGCCAGCGGCTGCATCTGCAGCACCGCGCGCAGGTTATCCTCCACCGACAGCTTGCGGAAGATGGACGGCTCCTGCGAGAGGTAACCGATGCCCAGGCGCGCGCGACGGTACATCGGCAACCCCGCGATATCGCGACCGTCCAGGCGCACCTGCCCGCCGTCGGGGCGCACCAACCCCACCACCATGTAGAAGGTCGTCGTCTTGCCCGCGCCGTTGGGCCCCAGCAGCCCCACGATTTCCCCCGGCCGCACCTCCACACTCACGCCGTCCACCACCCGCCGGCGGTTGTAGAGCTTGACCAGGTTCTCCGTCACCAGTTTGGTCTGCGTTTGCGTCATGCGGTTACATCAATGCGGGCGCGCCGCCCGGTTGCGCAAGCCTGGGGCCGGCGCGCGCCCCTACTTGGCCGCCGGCGCTGCCGGCGGCTCCTTCTCCACCACCTCGGCGAAGATGACCTCCGCCGGGCGCAGCCGCAGCCGGCTCTCGTCAATCCACAGCGTCGCCTCGTCGGCGCCGATATGCAAGGTGCGCCCGCGCGTCGGCTCCTTGAGGTCGCCCTTGACGTTGCCGAGCAACTGCACCGTGCGTTCGCCGGCGCGGTAAATAACCCGGTCGGCGGTCGCCTCCATGATGCGCTCGACGCCGTCCTTGCCGCGGTAGCGCAGGTTGACCTTGACCTCGCCGCGGGCCTCTGCGGTCTCGATCGCACCGCCTGGCGCCAGTCGCGCCTCGAGCTCGCGGCTGGAAACCGTGCCCTCGTTGGTGGTCAGCTTGGCGCCGCCGCTGAAGGCGATCGTGTTATTGAGCTCGTCAATCTCGGCGACCGCGCCCTCGGCCTTGACCTTGCGCTCCGGCTTCTGCGTCTGGGCGGCCCACGCCGTGGCGCCGACGAGCGCGGCCATCCACGCGAAGACGAGCAGCTTGCGGCCGGTCATGGTAACACCTCGTTTCGGGATGCCGGAGATCATCGCCTCCGCGGCGGCTCCACCGCTTGCAGCTCGACGCCCCCCTCGAGGCGCGCTTTCCTCAACCCCAGGTCGGCCCGCAGGCGCGGGCCGCTAAGGGCGAAGGCCCCGCGCACATACTTCACGTTGCCGGTGGCGTAGACCTCTTTGTCCTCGACCTTCCATTCCAGGCGTTCCGCGCGCAGCGAGGTCTCGGTTGCCGGCGCCCGCGCCGTCACCCCGCCCTCGAGCACAACGCGCCGCTCGGCGAGGTAGGCGGTCGCCAGCGGGGCGCGCGCCTCGAGCGCAAGCTTGCCGTCATCGGTGAAGTGACACTGGGCGTCGCGCAGCACGGCTTGCTGCTTGTCGTTGTCCCATTCGAGCGACGCGGCGGAGGCCCGCCATAGGCGCTTGCCCGCCGGATCGGCCACCACGATCTCTCCGACCTCGACGCGGGCGCGCGCCCCGGCGGGAGCTTGCTGGTCGCTGCGCTGGGGGGCGGCGTCGCCCGACGGCGCGGGTCGCATCTGCGGCGCGGGCCCGCGCCGGCAGCCTTGCGGCGCGGCCGCAGCCAGCAGCACGCCGGCGGCGAGGGCCGCCGGCACCATGACCCGCCGGGTCGCCAGACATCGGAGCACGAGCGCGCTCATATTCCGTACTTACCTCGCCGCGGAAGCGGCTAACCCCGCGGCATCTGCGGTAGTATCCACAGCGGCAGCCCCGCCGCCGAAAGCGCCAGGATCCCCCGAGACTGCCCCGCAACTAACAAAGCTCGTCGCATGAAAAGCAGCGCCCTCCGTCGCCGGGGAGGCGGCGGCTGGTGGTACTCGTAGCTGCTGAAGACGAGCACCCCGCGCACGTCGGGCGGGCGGGCGCCGCGGTGGGGGAGGGGCGACGTTGACTTGCGTCCTCGCGGGCGACGGGGCATGTCAGGCGCTCGGCTCCCGCAGGCGCAGGAGGACGAAGTCGCCGCGCCGGGCGACCTCCCCGAAGCGGCCCTCATCGAACGCCTCCGCCAGCAGGTTGGCGAACTTGCCGCGGCGCCTGCGCACCGCCTGCAGGAAGTCCGTCGTCATCAGCACGTGGGTCACCCCGAGGGCCGCGTACGCCCGCGCGAGTTGGTCGGCGTCGCGCAGGCGGTCGTAGGGTATCATGTTGTGGTGGCGCTCGCCCCACATGTACGGCGTGTCGAAGTAGAAGCCGCGCGTCTCCCCGTTCATGATGACCTTTGACCCCGGCGGCAGCGAGTTGACGACCGCGGCCATCGCATATAGCCCGTCCAGGGTGCGGCTGAGATAGGCGTCGGCGGTCTCGCGTCCAAGCGCCGCGGGGATGCCGTCGGCGACGACGAGGGTGAAGATGCCCAGTGACATGACGCACACCAGGACGATGGCGATGAGGACGAATGGGCGCAGCTCCTTGCGCGCCCGACGCAGGATCTCGCTGCCGGCGTACCCGGCGCACAGGGCCAGCGGCGGCAGCAGCGGGATCGCGTAGCGCAGGTGCTGGCTGAGCACGAACCACGCGCCGAACGCGATCAGCGAATAGGCCAACAGGAACTTCACGCGTCGCTCCAGTCTGCCTAGCAACAGCAGCGCCGGCGGCAGCGCCAGGAACAGCGGCCCGATGGAGCTGTAGGCTCGCGGTCGCGCGGGGAAGTTGTCGAACATGCCCCCGTGCATGGTCAGGTTCCACGGCGCCAGCAAGAAAGCCAACGGCCCGCGGCCCATGCCGAAGCCAAGCTGCTCCTGGCGGTAGAGGCGCGCCGCCTCCGCCGTCCAGTATCTGCCGCCGAACAGCTCGTAGAAGAAGGGATAGACGGGGTTGCCGGTCCACAGATAGCTCTTGATGTACCACGGGGAAGCGACCAGCGCCGCGATTCCGACCAGGATCGCGGCGGCGCGCAGCCCCGCGACGGCGCCCTCGCGCCGGGTCATGGTGAGGTGATACAGAGCGGCGACCGCCAGGAACCCCAACAGCGCCATCACGTTCATCTTGATGCCGAGGGCGAAACCGCACATCACGGCGGCAACCGGCAGCCACCGCGCACCGCGCTCCGACCACCAGTTGATGAACGCGTAAAGGCTCAGCAGCGTGAACAGGGCGGCGGCGAGGTCGTTGAAGGCCGCGGTCGCCTCCCATGTCACAATGGGCGCCGACAGCAGTGTCACCGCCGCCAGCGCCCCGTGCCGCCGCTGCCAGTGCGTCGAGCCGAAGGCCAGCAGCGCCAGCGCCAGCAGCAGCCCCGACAGCGCGTGGAACAGCTTGGCCGCCGCCTGCCCGTGGAGCGCGAGTCCGGCCGCGTACAGCATCTCGAGCGTGAACGGGAAGTTCGAGTGGCTGACCCAGCCGATGAAGTGGATGCCGTGGTGCTGGAGGTAGAGCTTCGGCACCGCCAGGTGGTACGACAGCCCGTCCCAGTCATTCTGTGACGCCGGCGCGAGCGCACCCAGAACCATGAGGGCGAACATGGCGACCAGGAACGCGGTCACCGCGGCGCCGCCGATGGTGACTGGCTGCGAGCGGAATCCCCTCAGCCCGCGTCCGAGGCCGGTGAGCAGCTCGCGGAGTTCGCGCCAGGACACAATCGCCGGCACCAGGAACGCGGCGCCGATGGCCCAGGGGTAAAACCACTGCGCCAGCCCCAGCGCGAGGATGAGATACGCCGCCGCGCCCAGGCCGAGCGCCGACGAGAATACCGCGCGCTCCAGAAACGAGGCGAACTCCAGCCCGGGGCGTGGTCGCAGCAGGCGCATGCCGAAGGCGCACGCCGAGACCCACAGAGCAACGACGATGGCCAGTGCTGCCAAGCGGCCCCCTACCTCCCTGCCCAGGGCGCCAGCACGGCATTCGCCAGCAGCCCGTAGTGCAGCAGCGCCACCGCCGCGATCCACAGCGCCAGCAGCGCCTGCAGCAGCCAGTAGTCACCGAGGCGCACGGTTCCCTCCGACGATCACGGCAGGGGAATGAGCTCCCCCGCCACCGATGCCACTTCGCCGCCCTCCACCTCGATCTCCAGGCGGCCCGCGTGCCGCCCCCCGTGACCGACATGCGCGAGGTATGCGTTCCCCACCCTGCGCGGCGGGAACTCCGTGGTATGGGAATGCCCGCCCAGGATGAGGTCTATGCCCTCGATCTGCGCCAACTGCTCATCGAGTTCCACGCCGATGTGGCTCAGGCACACCAGCAGGTCAACCTCGGGCCGCAGCTTGCGCGAGAGCCCGGCGGCGGTCTTCAGCGGGTCATCCCACACGTAGTCGGTGATCCGCGCCCACCACGACTCCGGCGCCGTGATCTGCAGCGAGAGGCCGATGACCCCGACGCGGAGTCCGCCGGGAATCTTCCTCAGGATGTGGCTTTGCACCTGCTGGGGCAGCGGCTTGCGCTTGGCCATGAGGTTGGCGGCGAGGATGGGGAAGGAGGCGTCGGCGAGCTTGCGCTCGAGCACGCGCAGGGTGGGATGGGATTCGCGGTTGCCCATCGCCATCGCGTCGTAGCCGGCCTCGGACATCAGCCGCAGGATCGGCTCGCCACCTCGCGTGCTGCCGAGGTTGCCGGCGCGGATGGCGTCGCCGGAGTCGAGCAAGAGCGCGTCCGGCGCAGCCTGCCTGTGCTCCCTCAGCAGCCGGGCCGCGGCCGGGCTCAGGTGGTTGTGCAGGTCCGCGGTATGGATGATGACAAAGGATGGCATCGTGTGGCGCAGCCGCCCCTGCCTCAAGTCCACACCGGGACGTCTGGCGCTGGTGGCGCAGGCGTCTCGCCTGCGGACGCGGATTGCTGGCGGGCGGGACGCCCGCCCTACTGGGACGGCCGGCCCACCAGCCCGCCCCGCCATGAACTGAGCTACGCCCCCGAGTCGGCTTTCGGCTCGGACGGCGGGTTAGACTGCGTCCCCTGCGCCATGCCCCGGATGAAGGGGGTGAAGAGGTCTATCGGCACCGGGAAGATGGTGGTCGAGTTGTGCTCCGAGGCCACATCCGACAGGGTCTGCAGGAAACGCAGCTGCAATGCGATCGGGTGCTCGGAGATAATGCTCGCCGCCTCGGCGAGGCGTTGGGCGGCCTGGTATTCACCCTCGGCGTTGATGACCTTGGCGCGGCGCGCGCGCTCGGTCTCGGCCTGGTTGGCCATCGAGCGCTTCATCTGCTCCGGCAGCACCACATCGCGCACCTCGACCGCCGTCACCTTGATCCCCCACGGCTCGGTTTGCTCGTCAATCACCTGCTGCAGGCGCAGGTTGATCTTGTCGCGCTCCGCCAGCAGCTCATCCAGCTCCGCCTGGCCGATGATGCTGCGCAGGGTGGTCTGCGCGATGAGCGAGGTCGCCTTGACATAGTTCTCCACCCGCACCACCGCGTCGTTGGCGTTCATCACACGGAAATAGACCACCGCGTCCACCGATACCGGGACGTTGTCGCGCGTCATCATGTCCTGGCGCTGCACGTCCATGGTGACGATGCGCAGGTCAATCTTGAGCATCTTGTCAATCACCGGCCACAGCCAGCGAATGCCCGGCCGCTTCTCGCCGATGAGCCGCCCCAGGCGGAAGGTCACCCCGCGCTCGTACTCGCGCAAGATGCGAATCGAAGTGGCGGCGACGATCACCCCCAGTACCACTACCGCGATCAGCCCTGCCAATGCGGGTTCCATTGAATCCTCCCGGCGCCCTGCTTGGCGGCGCCTTGATAGGTCGGTGCAAGCCTGTTTGGGTTGGCGGGCGGGACTTGTCCGCCGCAGGTGAACGCCTGCCCCCACCATCCAGCTTATCCGGTTCGCCCGCGGCGCCCGCCTTTCCTGTCGCGCCGCGACAACCGTCAAGTCTCCTTCAGCAGGCGGAAGTACTCTTCACGCGAGAGCCCCGCCGTCCGCAGATTGGCTCGGATCACAAAGACGGGGACCGGGTCGTAGTCGGGAATCACTAACGGTCGGGGCAGTCCGGGTTTGGTAAGAACGAAATGATCACCCTCCGTTCGCACATACGCGAACCCCGCGCGCTCGAATACACGTCGCAGACGCCACCCGGGAATGGGGCTGATGCGCGGCAATCCTAGCTCCCAACTGCAACCGTCGCACTCTCCGTCACCACCAGCCGCGGTGGTGTATAACCGCCTTTCCCGTCCGGGATGTAGCCGGCTTCCTGCAAGACCTGGTCGAGCGTACCCAGCTTCTCAGTTTGCTCGATGAAAAGGCGAACCGCCGTCTTCAGGTTGGCGCGCGCCTCGTCCACATCACGGCCACAGGACGACACCTCCAGCTCCGGGCAATACGCTACATAGGCCTCGCCCTCGCGGAAAACGATCATATCGAAGTCAATCTGCAGCATCTCGCACCTCATTCCGCTGCTTGACTGGACTACGCCTGGCCATCCCCCCGCCGCCGCACCCGCAGCGTGAAGCCATCCGCGGCCAGCACCTCGATTTCAGCGCCGGGCTCGATCTCTTCACCGGCGGCGGCAACCGCGCGCCACAGCTCGCCCGCCACCAGCACCGAGCCCTCGGGGCGTAGAGCGGTGCGGGCTTTTCCGTGGGCGCCCATCAGCCCCTCGATTCCGGTCGTAACCCGCGTCCAGTGCGCGCGCACGCCCAGCCCCACCACTAGCAGGAAGAACCCCGCGGTCAGCGCGGTCATCATCACCACCACCAGCCACGATACGCGCAGCGACGGCGTCGAGGGGCCCCCGTAGAGCATCAACGAGCCTGCAACAAACGCAATAATGCCCCCGATGGTCAGCACCCCGTGGGACGGCGCCCAGATGTCGGCGACCAGCATCCCCACGCCGAGGATGATCAAGATCACCCCGGCGAGGTTCGCCTCCAGCACCGCCAGGGAGTAGAATGCCATTACCAGGCAGATGACCCCGATCACGCCCGGAAAGACCGCGCCCGGACTCTGGAGCTCGAAGATGATGCCGTAGATGCCGATCATGAGGAAGATGTAGGCGAGGTTGGGGTCGCTCAGCACGTGCAGGAAGCGCTCGCCGACGGACATCGGCACCTCCTCGGTCGTCGCGCCTGTCGTGTGCAGGGTCACCGTACGCTTGGGAAGCTTGACCTTGCGCCCGTCGAGGCGGGCGAGGAGATCGTCGAGGTCCTCGGCGATGACGTCAATGACGTGTGCTTTCAAGGCCTCGCTGGCACTGGAGGATATGCTCTCTCGCACCGCCGCCTCGGCCCACTTGGCATTGCGTCCGCGGCGCTCGGCAATGGCGCGGGCGGTGCTGGCGGCGTCGTTCTCGACCTTCTTCGACATCTCCTCGGTCATCTCGCCGCCGCCCATGGCGACAGGATGAGCGGCGCCGATGTTGGTGCCGGGAGCCATCGCCGCGACGTGCGAGGCGAGAGTGATGATAGCCCCCGCCGACGCCGCGCGCGCGCCCTTGGGCGCGACGTACACGACCACCGGCACCTCGGCGCTGAGCATCGTCTGGGTGATGTCGCGCATGGACTTGTCGAGCCCGCCCGGAGTGTCGAGGCGGATGATCACCGCCTGCGCGCGCGCCTTCGCGCCGACCTCGACGCCGCGCGCAATGTAGGACGCGGCCGGGGGATCTATGACCCCCTTGACCTCCAGCACATACACCACCTGTCGCGGGGCGGCGACCAGCACCGACGCCGCCAGCGCCGTCAGCGCCGTCAACATAACCGCCAGGCCGAACCTGCGGACCGCCGCCGTCATCGCTTGTCTCCCTGCTGGCGCCGGACCTCTCCCAAGAGGGATCGCAGACCGGTGCGCCGGCCGGTGCGCGGCTTGACCAGCGAAGCGTACCAGCACGGCATGTTCGGCGCCCGCCCCTGCGCATCAGCCAGTTGATCCTCCGCGCGCCGCTGCCGGGTCCCGGCCTCGAACGCGTAGAACGCCGCCGCCAGCACCGCTAACACCACCAGCGCCAGCCACGGAGGGTAACGGCGCAAGATGAACTGGAGCGCCCAGTACAGGGCCCCGAACGCCGTCGCTAGACGCGCCCCGACCGCTTTCCACCGCTGCCGCCAGCGGAATCCGCGTTCGTTCGCCATGCGGTCGCGATAGGCGCGATAGCCGGCGACGCACATGTGGCATTTCGCCGCCATCAGCCGCCATCCTTCGCGCGCATCGGCGCCGATCGTATCCAAGTGCAGCAGCGCCTCTTCCAGGCGCCATTCCTGCACCAGGCTGCACGCCAGCAAGTTGCGCACCCCGGGGTCCTGCGGCCACGCACGCAGCACCCCCGCCCACTCTTCGGCCGCGGGCGCGAACCTGCGCTGGCGGTAGAAGCTTAGTCCGCGCAGGTAGCAGGTCTCGGCGTCGCGCGCGCCGAGACCGATCAGGCGATCGAATGCGGCTTGCGCGTCCGCTCCCTTGCCCGCGACCAGGCGCGTCAGACCCAGCCACCGCCAGGCTTCGGCGTCCAGGGGTGCCCGCGCCACCACCGCCTCAAAGTCATTGTCGGCCTTCTCCAGGCGCCCGCGCGCCAGGTGCTGCCGGCCCAGGGCGAGTCCGGCCGCCGAGGCGAAACCGTATTCCTTGGTCTTGCGCCGCAGCGCCCGTTCGTCCTCGCCGCCGTCCTGCGGCAAGGCGACCAGGAACTGCGCCAGCGGGCCCACCAGGGCTTGCGGCGAACGCTCGCGCGCGGCGGCGATGACTGCGCGCGCCGCCGCGAAGCCACCGAAAACCTCCAGCCACCCCCCGTACTTCGAGGACACGGCATCGGGCGCGGCCTCGTCACCCGCTAGCGCCAAACGCACCGTCACTTCCGCGCCGCTCCACGCGGGCTCCACTCCGGCAGTGATGGCGCGCACTTGTTCCCACGGCAGCGTGTGCGGTCGTTCGTCCCCGCGCGCGCGATACTCGAAGCCGTGGGCGGTCGCGCGCATTCGTTCCGCGGGCAGCGCCATGGCTAGGCCCCGGCACTCGCCAGCGTGTCCAGAAAGGCGGCCACCACCTGCTGGTCATACTTGGCGCCGGCGTGGTCGGCGATCTCCGCGATCGCCGCCGACCGCGGGTGCGAGGGCCGGTGGCTGCGGGGCGAGGTCATGGCGTCGAACACATCCGCCACCGCCAGCACCCGCGCCGACAGGGGGATCTCATCGCCGATGAGGCCGTCGGGATAGCCGCTGCCATCGAGGCGCTCGTGGTGGAAGCGCACCGCGGGCTTGACCTCCCACGGGAAGTCCAGCGCCTCCAGGATGTGCACGCTCACCAGGACGTGCGCCTGCACCAGCTCGCGCTCCTGGGGGGTGAGCTGGTCGGGCTTGAGCAGAACCAGGTCGCTGACCCCGATCTTGCCGATGTCGTGCAGGCGGGCGGCGATCTTGATCCCCTCGATCTCCTCCTGGGACAGGCCCAGGCGCATGGCGATGGCGACCGCCACGCGAGCGGCGCCGTCGCTGTGGCCGCGAGTGAAATGGTCGCGCGCCTCCCCCGCCTTGACCAGCGCGCGTACCACCTGGTAGATGGTGCGCTTGTCGCCGGGGGCAGAGATGCTGGCCGTTTCCGCCATGTCGGCGCGGTCGGCGGCGATGAAGTCGGCGGCGCCGTGCTCCCGCTCCCGCAGGCGCGCCTGCACGAAAGCGCGGGCGGCGAGGGAAGAAATAACCGGCTTGCCGTCCCGCCGCGCCAGCACCGCCGCTTGCACCAACTCATTGACCGTCTGCTCCAGCTCCTCAAGTGCAGGCGCGTCGCCGGCCATGATGGCCAAGTGCGCCTCCCTTTCCCGCGCCGACATGCGTCGCCAATGCTGACTGCAAAAGGGATCCACTTGGGTCAGGAACTCCTCGCATACGTAGTCGTAGTCGGCCTCGGTCAAAGGCCGTTCACCCTCGGCCCGCCGCCACAGCAGCGAGCACGCGAGCTGCACCATGTAGGGCATGCCCCCGGTCCAGTCCATGATGTGATTGAGGCTGACCTCCCACAGGTGGCCAGCGCGTTCGCTGAGCGCCACCACCATCTCGCCCACCGTCGCCCGCGAGAACCGGCCCAGGCGAATGGTGGTGAAGAGATCCGCGAAGGGGGAGCCGACCTCGCGGTCGGCCAGGGTCAGCCGGTCGAGGCGATCGGCGGTGGCGATGACGAAGGCGCAGTTGGGGCGCGAGGCGAGGCTGCGCAGGGCCGAGAAGAAGTTGAGATCGAAATGCGGATTCTCCCCCGCCAGCTCGAACTCGTCGAGCAGGAAGATAACGTTGACACCCCGGCGGGCGAAATCATCGAACGCCGCCTGCAACTCAGAGAAAGACAGCTCGCCGACCGGCGACAGGCGCTCGTAGCCGGCGCCAGCCGGGCTCGCAGGGCAGGACAGGGCCGCCCGCAGCAGGCAGTGGAAGAAGGCCTCCGGCGTGACGTTGGCGAGCCCCTCCAGGCTGAGATAAGGACGCAGGAAGGACGCGACCTCGCCGTGGTCGGCGCCGAGCACCTGGTCGCGCTGGAGATGCAGCAGGAGCGAGGTCTTGCCGCGCTTGATGCCCCCCACCACCGAGCAGTCCTGCATGTTGGCGACCAGCCCCAGGATGTCGGCGAGCTCCTCCTTGCGGTCGAAGAAGTAAGCGGGGTCGAGGATAGGGCCGCGGTTAAAGAACGGGTTATCGTTCGCTCTCATGGCGCCTCGCGGCGAACGTAATCTAGTGCACAAGATACCTCGTCGCCCGCCGGGTGTCAAGGCAGACGGTGCCTGGTCTGGTAGCATAGCGATTATGTCCCCATGCAACTGCACAGGGAAAATGTCCCCCTGCCTCCCGCGAGGTTTGGGAGGGTAGGCCCAGGTGTGGATTCCGGCTTGCCCACGGCGCACTGAGCACGATAGACTTGACCATCAGGGACACGGCGGTTTGCAGAGCATCCACGCCGCGCACCGGTCTCACAGGCGCCCGAGCGCCATATGTTGTCTCGCTCATGCCTTGGCGCCGCAGGCGGTCTCAACCATGCTCAACACTCCCGCCCGGTTCCCCTGCCTTTCCCCGCGTGCAGGGCCTCCAGGGAGCCCGCGGTAGGCGTCCCTACTGGGCTGTCTCCATCGCTACCAGCGGGCCGAGCAGCGGGACATCCAGCTCCCGGTTGGCGCCCACCAGATAGACCGGCCGGTACACCCCACCCATGCCCACGCGGTTGAGCACCTTGACGGCAATAGCGTTGGTCGCGCCCAGCTTGAGCCAGGGCCGGGGATCGAAGGCAAAGGGGGTGCGCCAGATGACGTTGGGGGGCAGGCCGGTCGTCTTGGCGCTATGCTCGTAGGCGAGGCGGTCGTTGAGATAGACCCAGGCGTCGTCGTCCACCGAGCCAAAGTAAAGGTAGAGGTGCTTGAAGCCAGCCAGATCGGCGGGTACCGCTGCCGCCTGCCGATACCAGCCGAAGCCGATGTAGTCGGGGAAGCCCTGGGCCTCCCAGCCGCAGTTGCGGTCGGAGCGCACCGCGGCCCACGTGCCATCGTCAAAGCCTTCCTTGAACCAGCCTGCCGCTTCGCCCTGGTCCTCCGGGTCCGGGGCGAACTTCCAGATGTTAGACAGCGGCCACACCTTGGCTTCTCCGGGGCCGATACTGAGCACCTCCCGGTACACCCGCAGGTTCTTCCGGAACTCCGCCACCTTGGGCGCCACGGGGCCGCTCTCACTCACGTTCACGATGTTCTCTCGCTGCACCACGGCCTCAAAGTCCTGGATGAGTTGCTCATAGGCTTCTCCGCCAGTCGCTTGCGGCCCCCGGGAGAGCTGCACGTAGGTCAGTGGAAGGTGGGCAAGCTGCACCCGCTGCTGCAGCTCCGGCTGCCCCGCCACTGCGGCAAGCGCCCGCCGGAAGGCCTCCTCCGCGGCTTTCACGGTCTGCGAGCTGGGGAAGGGCGAATCGCTGTTCACGAAGCAGCCCAGGTAGTACTTGTGATCCACCGCCTCACGGTGCACCAGGTCCAGGTACTTGCCCACATAGGGGCCGGCCGGGCCGTAGTAGCCGTTCAGAAACTCCCGGATCATGGCTTTGGCATCCCGGTCGGGGTTCCAGAGCAGTTTCGCCAGCACCCAGGCCTTGAGCAGCGCCATGTCGCCACCGAGGGTAGTGTAGGACCCCTGCTCGAAGATGCCCCGCACCCCGTGGCTGACGAAGGTGCGCACATTTGGCCCCAGCACGAAAACGTTGGGCTGCGGCCACAGGTAGTGGGAGAAGTTGGTGACGTAGTCCCACACGTACAGCCGCTTGCACACCTTGCTCCACCCCACCAGGTCCTGGTAGAAGGCCCGGTTGCTGGGGTCGGTGAGGGGGCGGGCGAAGTTGCACTCGATGCTGCACAGCCGCACAATGACATTGGGTTCGGGCCGCACGTACTTGGGGGGCTTGCGGGTGTACTGGTAGGCCAGGGTGTCAATGGCGACGTTGGGAAACTCTTTGCCTACCTCGCGGGCCACGTAGTTCACGAAATGGAGCAGGCTGCCGGCATGCGACCCTTCCTTCTCATCCAGGGCCTTGCAGTTGGGGCACTCGCAGTAGCCGGCGGCATCGTTCTGCGAGACGGATACGATGTTAGCCGTGGGGTTCGCCCGCAGCCGCTCCTTCACGCGCTCGGCCACGAAGCGCTTCAGCTCCTCGTTGGTAAGGCAGAGCTGCACGTAGCCATCGCTGCGCTTGCCTCCGGTGAAGGCGAACCACTCGGGATGCTGGGCAAAGTGCTCGCCGGGCGGCACCAGGGAGGCAAAGGTGTGCACGAACCCCTGATAGGTGATCTTGCCCCCGCGGGCCGCGTCCAGCCGCGCCGAGGCGCCATTGGCCTTGTTGCGCGCTGCCCAGTCGCCGTCAAAGGCATCGGCGAAGAAGGGCTCCCGGTATTCGAGGATGGGCACTTGGCGGTCATTGATAGGCCCGAGCTTAATGGTGCTGCGCTGGGGAATCGTGCTCGCCGTGGAGGTCCACCAGCGGCAGCCCAGATGGTCCTCCAGGAAGGTGTACACGGCGTAGAGCGTGCCCCGCGGCTCACCCCCCATTAGGAGCAGGTGGGGCGGGCTGGTGCGGATCAGCAAGCCCTCATGGCCCAG
>DATLAK010000165.1 GCA_035527535.1 Armatimonadota bacterium | reverse complement strand
ACACCGACCGGCGTGGAGGACTACGCGACTGACGGCGAGAACATCAAGCTGGTTCCGCACCGGGACACCGCGGCGATTGTGGAGGCGGTCTCGTGGCTGCTTGACAACCCGCGCGACTGTCAGCGCATCGCGCTCGCCGGTCTCAAGGAAATCAAGCGGCACTCCTGGGGCGCTTACGCAGAGGCGTTTGAGGCCATCATCGAGAGGGAGTTGGCGGCAAGTGCGGATACGGTTTGAGCTGTGGAACAATGGGGACCGCCAGTGCCCCACAGCCCGACAACGAGGCTGGCACGTCATCGAGGAACTGCAACGGCGCGGCTATGATGCCGACGCATGGGACCGGGACAAGCCCACGAAGACCGACGTGCTGGTGATACAGCGGGCCATTGTGCCGGTGAACCTGGAGCGCGCACTTGAGCAGGCCGAGCACGTGTGGCTCGACGTAAACGATGACTACCTGACGCCGGGTCGAAACATGGGCTTCGACGTAGAGACCCTGCCACAGTATCACGGGCTCCTCGCCGGGTCGGAGTGGCTCGCCGTGAAGTTGGCGCGCGAGCATCCGCGCGTCCGGCTCTGGCGGGAGGCCGTTGACCCGGCCTACTCCTCGCAGCAGTGCAAGTACAGTCAGCGCAAGAAGCGTGTGCGGGTCGCGTGGATGGGCGGGACTGACAACCTGGGGTGGTTTGGTCTGTCGCCGCTCCGGTGGGTGCTGCCGGACTTCGCCGACCGGCTGCACTGGGTAGTGGCGGCGCCCGCCCTGAGTGCCAAGGGTGCGGACAACGCCGCCCTCGCGAAGGAGTTGCTACCGGGTGAGGTCGAGTTTCACCCGTGGACGTACGAAACTGTCGGGCCGCTGATGGCCTCGTGCGACATGAGCATCATCGCGCTTGAGCAGACGGAGTGGTGCTGGTCGAAGTCCGACAACAAGCCGGCGTCGATGATGACGATGGGGCTTCCTGTCGCGACGGAGGACATTGAGTGCTACCGTGAGATCGGCGAGGGCGGCTACGCGGCGACGGCCTACCAGGCTGAGGACTGGGCCGAGGTGCTGGAGAAGCTCATTGGCGAGCCGACGTGGCGGCGCCGCTTGGGGCGCAAGGGACAGGCGTGGGCGCGGAGGGAACGCAGCATCGAGCGCGTGACGGACATGTTCCTGGACGCAATCGCAAAGGAGGGAACCCATGAAGATACTGTTGGTCAAACCCCCGTTCGCACGGCTGCTGGGCAGTGACGCATACCTGTCCTACCCAATGGGCCTCATGTCCATCGCGGCCCGGTTGCGCCAGCGCGGCCACGACGTAGCGATCTATGATGACGACGTGAGCAACCCTGAACCGATACCCAGCGGGGGCACTGAGATACGCCTGCTTGAGGCCGCCGTGGCGGAGGACGCATGGCTGGCCCCGCTGGCGCAGGTGGTGGACGACTTCGCGCCAGACGTGGTCGGGGTGGGCTACCGCACCGTCGATGCGGACGCGGCGCATACCATCGCGGGGTTCCTCCGCGAGCGCGGGATTCGCACGGTGGCAGGAGGCATCCATCCCTCGCTGCTGCCCCAGGAGGAGATACTGGTCTTCGATACGGTGGTGGTGGGCGAGGGCGACGGCGGGAACGCGGTGGTCCCCTTCGAGAACCCCATGCACGGGATCATTACGATGGAGGCGCAGGACGACTGGGGCGAGGTTGGGCTGGCGCGGGATGCCGTGATTGGCGGCGAGCGATACGTGCGTTACCTGCGGGAGCTGATAGAGGTGCAGCGCGGCTGCCCCTATCAGTGCGCCTACTGCGCGGCCCCCACGGTCTTCGGGCCGAGGGTGCGGGCGCGGGACCCGGAGGACGTGTGCGCGGAGATACGGGCGGAGGGCATGACATCAGGGCGCCTCATCGCGGACTCGTTCGGGGCGAACCGCGACTATGCCCTCGCGCTCTGCGAACAGTTGGCCGAGACGGGTTACACCTGGAACTGCACGATGGCGATACAGAACGCGGACCTGGAAATGCTGACGGCGGCGAAGGCGGGGGGCTGCTACTGCATCAATGCCGGGATCGAGAGTGCGGTCCCGCGCTGGCAGGAGTTGTCGGGGAAGCGCGTAGCGCCGGGCGCCCCCGAACGGCTGCTGGAGGACGCGGCGGCAGTGGGCGTCGGCGTCGGCTTCTTCTTCATGATCGGCTGGCCCGGCGAGACCGAAGAGGAACTGTGGCAGACGTTGGACTACGCGCAGACGTTGAAAGCGGCAGGCGCGACCATGTGCATCAGCGTGGTCACGGCCTACCCGAAGACGCGGCTGTGGGAGTTGGCGTATGGTGACGGCAAGCGGACGCCGCCGCCCTGGTCGGAGTTCCTGCATCAGTCGGCGGGCATGGGCTTCGCCGATGTGCCGAAGCAAGCATGGGAAGCAGTCTTGGAGGAAGCCAATGACGCCAATAGGAAGCCTGCTCGATAATATCCACGTTGATCTCGGCTGTGGCAACAACAAGCCCGAGGGCGCGGTCGGCATTGACCGGCTGGCGACCTCCTCCGCCGACATCATCCACGACATCGACCGCGACGGAATCCCGCTGCCCGACAACTCCTGCAGGCGGATTTCCAGCGGGCACTTCATGGAGCACATCGTCAAGACGCAGTTCGTGCTTGAGGAGATATGGCGGGTGGGCAAGCCGGGGGCGGAGGTGAGCATCCGCGTGCCGTATGCGCAGTCGCAGGCCGGGCCGTGCGACCCGGCGCATGTGAAGAACTTCCCCGAGTACTGGATGCGCCGCTGCTACTGGTTCCGGCAGCACTTCGCCGACCTCACGATGACTTTCGCATACGATGAGGTGCTGCTTGAGTGGGCGCGGAAGGCCATGCCGGGGGCGTCGGACGACGTGTTGCGGGTGCTCTATTGGAACGTGTGCAAGGAGCTGACCGCGACGGCGCGCGTCTGCAAGCCCGCGATCTCGCTCACAGAGGCCGGTACGATGATCGACTCCGAGACCTGGTGGGCACAGGAGGCAGCAGCCGATGGCACGGCGTGAACGCAAGGACTTGACGCTGGAGGACTACCGGGAACTCGTGGCGGCGGCAGGCGAGTTCATGTTCCCGGAGCACTGGGCGATGGTCGGGAACATCGGGACCATTGCCTCGCACATCCACCACTACAACGCCGTGGCTAACGCCATTGAGGCCGCTGACGATGTGCTTGACGTGGGGTGCGGGTGCGGGCTCGCAACGCGGCTGTATCGGTTGCAGACGACGGGGCGCGTGGTGGCGGTGGACCGGCCCCCTGCCATTGACATTGCGCGCTCCCTGTACTACAGTCCCGGTGTAGAGTACTGGTCGCAAGACTTCGTGGAGGAGGCCTTGCCCGAGGGCGAGTTTGACGTGGCGGTGCTCACTGAGGTTTATGAGCATCTGCCGGAGGCTGTCGGGCACAAGGTCGTCGGGGAGATTGCGGCGCGGTTGCGGCCTGAAGGTCGGCTGTACATGTCCGTGCCGCTGCTGTCGCGTGGCGAGCAGCAGGCGTCCAAGAACTTCGCCAATCATTGCCGGGACTGGGCCGACGAAGAGGCGGTGCTTGACGAGGTGGCGGGGATGCTGTCGGCAGGGCAGACAGTCGGCTTGGTCTTTCTGGCGTCCATCGTGGCTACCAAGGGCGGGTGCAAAGGGACATGAAGATCGCAGTGGTCGGCGGGACCGGACAACTCGGCAGTGAGATCGTGGACCTCGGCCCCAGGGCAGGCTATCACACCTGGGGGTTCGGCCATGAGATGTGCGAGGTGACGACGGTAGAGGGCGTCGCCGAGGTCGCGCGCTACGCACCCGATGTGATAGTCAACTGCGCGGCCTACCACGACATGACTGCGTGCGAGGAGCACCCCGTACAGGCGTGGGCGGTCAACGAGGCGCTGCCCCTGGTGTACCTCGCGCGACGGATGAACTGCGGCTACGTCTACATCAGCACGGACTTTGTATTCGACGGGCGGGAGGGGGCTTACGCGGAGGACGCGGGCGCGCGGCCCCTGTCAGTCTACGGCGCGACAAAGCTGGCCGGCGAGTTGGCAGCGTTGACGCTCGTGGAGCAGTCGGCGGTCTGCCGGGTCAGCTACCTCTTCGGAAAGACGGGCTGTCGGGCAAAGGGTGGCAGCAACTTCGTAGAGTTCCTCGTGGGGGCGGTGCGTGACGGGCGGCACCTCGACCTTGACGCGGACACGACCTTCTCCCCGACTTACGCGCCCCATGCAGCGGCGCGAGTATTGGACGTTGCGGTGGCACTCGCGGAGGGCAGCAATGCCGGGGTGTTCCACTGCACGAATGAAGGGGTGGCGTCGCACTATGGCCTGGGCCTTGCCGTGGCGGCGCTGTTGGGTATGGAGGCGGACTTCGCCCCGCGCAATGGCGCGCTTGACCCCCTGCGCCCGAAGTGCAGCGACCTCGCGAACACGCGCATGAAGGCCGCGCCCTCGTGGGCTGACGGCCTGGCAGAATACCTGGAGGCGAAGGGCTATGTCTGAGCAGCGCGTCGCGGTGACGGAACTCAAGCGCCACGTCGATGACCGGGGCACACTGGAGGAGGTCCTGCGGTGTGACGACGCGGAGTTCGTGGAGTTCGGGCAGGTGTATGTGGTGAGGTCACGGGCGGTGGGCACGGTGCGGGCATTCCACAGGCACAAGGTCATGTGGGACCACTTCTGCATCGTGGCGGGCGCGGCGCTCTTTCAGTTCGTGGACGCGGAGCCGGAGGAACTCCCCACGACGGGCCAGCCC
>DATLAK010000164.1 GCA_035527535.1 Armatimonadota bacterium | reverse complement strand
CCGCGCGCACTCGCGCCAGCAGCTCGCGGGTCTGGCCCACGGCGCCGAAGAAAGCCCCGGCGATCATGCCGCCGCGCGTGTCGGCGGCGATGGCGCGCGGCGCGCGCTCTGGGCGCGTCGGCAGCAGGCGCGAGGCGCGCTCTGCCAGCGCGGCCGCCGAGGTCTCGACCCCCGGAGCTATCGCCCCGCCCAGATATTCCCCCTCGCGGGACACCGCGTCCACGACCGTGGCCGTGCCCAGGCTCACCACTATGATCGGCGAGCCGTAAAGCTCTCGCCCCGCGAGCGCGCCCACCAGGCGATCCGGCCCCAGGGTCGCGGGATCGCCATAGTGGTTGATGATGCCGATGTCGCTGTCGCCGGCGACGACGAAGGGAGCGGGGCCGCAAGCGTTAGTCAGCGCCTCCTGCCATGGCGCGACGGCGTCGGGGATGCCGCTGCACATGGCGGCGGCCGCCGGCGGCGCGGACAGGTGCGCCAGCAGTGCCGCGACCGCATCGGCGGGCGCGCGGCTGCCGGTGGCGAAATGCTCGCGGCCGCCCAGCCGCTCGGCCTCGAACCACCCGAGCTTGGTCTCGCTGTTGCCGACGTCAACCGCCAGCAGCATCGTCATCGCGGGCTGACCCCGCGGCAGACGCCATACAACTGCAGGCCCTTGCTGCCGATCAGCGACGCGACGTACCCCATGACGAACAGCAGCGCCACCTTGAAGCCCATCACCGCCAACACCGACGCGACCGCCGGCGCTGATGCGCGGCTCACGGTCTGCCCGGCGCCCTGGAACAAACTGAAGGTCCACGCGAACACCAGGATCAGCAGCACCACCCCCGCCAGGAAGACCACA
This sequence comes from Armatimonadota bacterium, assembly GCA_035527535.1. Classification (NCBI taxonomy): domain Bacteria; kingdom Bacillati; phylum Armatimonadota; species Armatimonadota bacterium. Next base: position 2,582 of record DATLAK010000164.1, on the reverse strand, counting down.
AAACCCGCCAGCATGCCGATAGTCTCCCAGCGCATCCTGTGGTGTTGCTCGGACACGTCAATTCCTCGCACCTTGAGCTGCCGTCGTCATTCTAACAGAACGCCCACCGGTGGCGCAAGGGCGGCGAGCGCTGGGAGGCGAGCGCTGACCGTTACCCAGTTTCCGGCGAGGTGACACCGAGATGCTTCACTGCGCGTCCCGACGCTGTCGCAGGAGCGCGCTTCGTTCTGCATGACAGGAGCCGGGACCTGTCATTCAGAGCGTCAGCGAAGAATCTCGCCTTCGCGACGAGCGCGGCCGCACTGGACGGCGCCGGCTGGCTGTGATGCAGCGCGCAGCGCCATGAATGGCGGCAGGCGATGGCTCCTGCCGCAGAGAACACTGGGAACCGTGCGACAGCGCGCCGGCTATCGCGCAGCTTTCGCCTGGTCTGCGAGATTGTTGGCCGACGCGCGGTCAGCGGTATCAGCTGTGGGCGGACGGAGGTGGAGATTGGCGCTGATGGTTTCGGTCCTGGGCGCGGCGCTCTTGGCGCTGTTGACGGGCTGTGGTTCGATCGTCACCACGAACCACCAGCAGGCGCCGTTCACGAAAGAGGGCGAGTTGTCCTTCTTCCGGCAAGGCACCGCGGAGAAGATCGCGCAGATTGACATTGAGATAGCGGACACACCAGCGGAGCGCACACAAGGTCTGATGGGCCGACGTTCTCTGCCGGCCGACGTCGGCATGCTGTTCATCTTCGACACCGCCGCAGTTGTGGCATTTTGGATGAAGGACACCTTCATCCCGCTGGATATGATCTTTGTGAATGATCTCAAAGCGATCGTGCACATCGAGCGGAACACGATCCCCCTTTCGGAGGCGCTGATCAGCTCACGGCAGCCTGCGCGGTACGTGATCGAAGTGAATGCGGGTTATTGCGACCTGCACGGCGTCAGCGTCGGCGATCACATGGACTTCGCGCGCGGCGGCGGCTGATCTCGCGCCGGGCGGTGCCACCGGCCGGCATCCGAGTCGGGACGGCGCCGGCGGTCGAGCATCGCGTTCGCTGCGCTGCGACGAGGGGGAAGGGATCTGGGCTTCTGGCGACGCCTGTTCAAGGGGGTGGACCCCCTGGCGAAGTCATGTCGCTGCGGGCGGCCCGCCCAGGTGCGGGTCGCGGAGCTGCTGCCCGCAAGGGTGCTCACTTATTCAGTGACACCGGAGATCCACTATCCAGTGAGTCAAGCAACGCCAACGCTATCCGCGTACTCAGCGCGCCGGCCTTTGCGTCCGCGTTCTGGGGCTCGCTTCCGTTCAAGTAGCACTCCGCGAAGTGTTCCAGCGACTGGTACCAGCCCTTGTCGGGGATGAACATGTAGAGGTCCGGATTCTCGGGCCCGTAGTCGGCGGCGTTGAACGCGGGTGACGTGGGCCGCCGCGCCGTCTCGATTACCATGCCGAAGTTCTCCCGATACCAGGCCCTCGTCGGCGGCTGAAACGCGGATACCTTGTACTCTTCATAGAAATCGAAACCGAACTTCTCAATCTCAGCCGCGTGCTCCCCGAGGTGAGGCGCGTAGAGGCGATCATACTCGCCCGCAAACCCGCGTACCCGCATATCCACAAAGTCACTCACGGCAATCGCGACATAGGTCCCGAAGACTTCGAGATACTCTTTCCAGAGCGCATACGACCCCATCGAGCCGCACATAAACGACACCTGCGAGCCGTCCGCAAACTCAAGCAGGCAGCAGTTGTTGAGATACTTATCGCCCGTCATGAAGACCCGCTTTGGTTCTGCTTCGAGGAGCCAGCACACGAGGTCCAGGATGTGGGTTCCCTCGTACAATATGCGTTCGTGGCTGGCGTAGAAGTTGTTCGGCTCGTGCTTGCCGGGATTCGGGTACATAAGCCGGTAATTCACAAACCACGGGCGAGGCACCGACTGCATGAGGCGCTTCGTATCGGCGTATGCGGGTGCAAAGCGCCGATTGAAGCCGATTGCCAGTCTTCCGGGGCTTCGCGCTTCGGCCTCCCGCACCGCCGCCGACTCCTCCTCGGTCTCGGACATAGGTTTCTCGCAGAAGACCCACTTGCCCGCGTCAAGACTCTCGATGGTCATCTTCGCGTGCAGATCCTGCTTCGTGCCGATGACCACGATGTCGATATCCGGATCGGCCAGGAGCCTGGTATAGTCGCGCGTGGTGTATCCGACCGGCATCCTTGACGCGTGAGTCTGCAGCCGCTCCTCGTCAAGGTCAGCGATAGCGCGTATTTCCATCACCTCGCTGTCGCGAGCCGTGAGCAGATGATGCGCGCTGATGAAGTTGCCTGCCCCGACGAAACCCGTCCTCGCCTTTGCCAAGATTAAGCCTCCGCGGAGCCGTACATTCGGCGGTATTGCTTGAGAAGGTCCAGGTAAGCCAGCACCTTCTCCACCGGCATTGCGGGTATTCCGCTCTCGGTTCTGGGAAAGAACCTGCTCCCCCGGCAGCCGATTTCCATCACCTGCGCGACGTGGGCGTCGATCTCGTCCACCGTCATCTGCGCGATGGTGGTGCTGATGCCGCCCATGATCGAGATCTTGCCTCCCCAATTCG
>DATLAK010000163.1 GCA_035527535.1 Armatimonadota bacterium | reverse complement strand
ACGCCTTCTGGTACACCTTGAGGTTCTGGAACATGAATGGCAATCGCAGGAACCCCGCTGTGAACAGTTGAACAGGTGAGCATTTGACCGCAGGGCGCCGTTTCGCAGTCTCACCTGTTCGACTGCTCACCTGCTCACCTGCTCTTCCGCCATGCCGATCGGAAGATCGGCATGGCGGAGAGGGTGGGATTCGAACCCACGAGAGAGCTTTTGACCCCCTACGCGATTTCCAGTCGCGCCCCTTAGGCCAACTCGGGCACCTCTCCGCGCGCTCCGAGTATATCATCGCCCCCGGAGGCGGTCAACCGACCTGCAGCGCGCCGACCTGCAGCGCGCGGGTGTGTTCGTGCGGAGTGGGGATGAGTCGGAAAGCCTGTAGGGGCGGCCCTCCGTGGCCGCCCATTCCCAGCCGGGGGCGGCTGGGCCACCTCCGAGTGAGCAGCCAGGGGCGATCCCCACCTAAGTCGAACACACACCAGCGCGCCCCTTCAGGTTGCCACGCCCCCCGAATTGTGAAGCAAGGCACAAGAGTCTTGACTCGCGGTCGGCCCGCTGATAACATAGCTGGTGTGTGCGACGACAGCCCCGGGCGCGGCCGGCGGCGAAGGCGTCTATCCCCGGTCCGGCGATTGCCGGTGGGCCTACAGGCCCCTGATGGGTTGCAGCACACCGGAGACCAATCGTGCGGTTCCCACGCAGCGACGGCAGTCCCGTCGCCGATTTGACCTTCGCCGAGGCAGTGGCGGCGCGCAGCGGCGAGAACATCGCCGCCTGCTACCAGTGCGCCAAGTGCACCGCCGGCTGCCCCCTGGCGCCGGACATGGACCTGGCGCCCAACCAGGTGCTGCGCTGCGTCCAGCTCGGTATGCGCGACACGGTCTTGGCGTCATCCGGCATCTGGCTGTGCACCACCTGCGCCACCTGCGCTACCCGCTGCCCGCGCGACATTGACCTCGCGCGCGTCATGGACACCCTGCGCGCCATGGCGCTTGAGTCCGGCGTCACGCCCGCCCAGCCGCAGACGCCGTTGTTCTATCGCCTGTTCCTGGGCTTGGTGCGCCGCGGTGGCCGCCTCAACGAGGTGCCGTTGATGGCCGCCTACGGCTTGCTGACGCGCAACCCCTTCAAGGACCTCCTGCTGGGGCAGAAGATGTTCGTCAAGGGCAAGCTGAATCCCATCGCGCCCAAGGTGCGCGACATCGCGCAGGTCAGGGAGATCTTCGCAATATCGGAGAAATCAACCACGAAGACACAAAGACACGAAGTGAAGGGATCGTGAAGATAAACGACGCGAATCGCGCTTTCCCAGTCTCCGCCCCTCTTTGTGCCTTTGTGCCTTGGTGGTTCAATTCGGTTTCTTTGAGATGATGATGAAGATCGGATATTACCCCGGCTGCTCCCTGCACGCCACCGCGAAGGAGTTCGATCTTTCGACCCGCGCGGTGTGCGCTGCCGTGGGCCTGGAGCTGGTGGAGATCGAGGACTGGAACTGCTGCGGCGCGAGTGCGGCGCACGCGATCAGCGACGACTTGGCGGTGGGCCTGGCCGGACGCAATCTCGCGCTGGCGGCGCAGCAGGGCTTGGATGCTGTCTTGGCGCCCTGTGCCGCCTGCTTCGGGCGGCTGAAGTATGCAGCCCAGCATCTGGCTGCGGACGGGGCCGAGCTGCCCGCCGGGCTGGACGCCCGGGCGGCGGCGGGGGTGCGGGTTCACAATATCCTCGATGCCCTGCTCCACCTCGCGGGGCTGGAGCGCATCCGCGAGGCCGCGAGCAAGCCCCTCGCCGGCCTGCGCCCGGCGGCGTACTATGGCTGTCTGTTGGTGCGGCCGCCGCAGGTGGCGGAGTTTGACGACCCGGAGAACCCCACTTCAATGGAGCAGATCCTGGGCGCGGTGGGGGCGGAGCCCGTCGAGTGGTATCACCGGCTGGAGTGCTGCGGGGCGAGCCTGGCGGTGACCAACACGCCGTCGGCGGTGCGCCTGGTGGCGGAGATCCTGGGAGCGGCCAAGGCGGCCGGAGCCGACTGCGTGGCGGTGGCGTGCCCGATGTGCCAGACCAACCTGGACACGCGGCAGGCCGCCGCGGCCGCGCGACTGGGGGAGACCCTCGATCTGCCGATCGTCTATATCACCGAGCTCCTCGGCCTGGCGTTCGGCATCACGCCCAACCGCCTCGGCCTGGGGCGGCACATCGTGGATGCGATGCGCCTGGCGAGAAGCAGTTGAAACCGCAGATTGCACGGATTTCGCAGATTGAGGAATCCGGAATCCGCGTAATCTGCGACATCTGCAGTTCAATGAAGTGAGAGTGTGACGTGCGCAGGGTAGGCGTATTTGTCTGCTGGTGCGGTTCGAATATCGCGAAGACGGTGGACGTGGCCAAAGTGGTGGCCGAGGCCGCCAAGCTGCCCGGCGTGGTCTATGCCACCGACTACAAGTACATGTGCTCCGAGCCGGGTCAGAAGATGATCCAGGCTGCGATCCAGGAGCACCACCTGGATGCGGTGGTGGTGTCCTCGTGCTCACCCACGCTGCACGAGAGCACCTTCCAGCGCTGCATCGCCGACGCCGGGCTCAACCCCTACGTCTTCCAGATGGCCAATATCCGCGAGCAGTGCTCGTGGGTGCACTCGGATCGCGACTTGGCGACCGCCAAGGCGCTGGATCAGACCGCCATCGCCGTCGGCACCGCCACCAAGGGCCGGCCCCTGGCGCGCTCCGAAGTGCCCATCACCAAGCGCGCGCTGGTGATCGGCGCCGGCATCGCCGGCATCCAGGCCGCCCTCGACCTCGCCGAGGCCGGCTACCCGGTAACGGTGGTCGAGCGCCAGCCCTCCATCGGCGGGCGCATGGCCCAGTTCGACAAGACCTTCCCCACCATGGACTGCGCGGCGTGCATTCTCACCCCCAAGATGGTGGACGCCGCCAAGCACCCCAACATCACGCTCCTGACGTGGTCGGAGGTGGAGAAGGTTGCGGGGTATGTCGGCAACTTCGAGGTGGCCATTCGCAAGCGCGCGCGCTCGGTCAACGCCGAGAAGTGCATCGGCTGCGGGGTGTGCGAGGAGAAGTGCCCGAGCAAGGTCACCAGCGAGTTCGACGCCGGGTTGGGCACGCGCAAGGCCATCTTCCGCCCCTTCCCGCAGGCGGTGCCCAACGTGCCGGTGATTGACCGCGACCACTGCCGCCACTTCCAGACCGGCAAGTGCGGCGTGTGCGCCAAGGTGTGTCCGGCAGAGGCGGTGGACTACGACCAGGGCGACGAGCTGCTGAGCGAACGCTTCGGCGCCATCGTCGTCGCCACCGGGTGCGATCTCTACGATCCGGCGCGCATGACCGAGTACGGCGGCGGCCGTTTCGCCGACATCATCACCGGCGCGCAGTTCGAGCGCCTGGTCAATGTTGGCGGGCCCACCGAGGGGCATATCGTGCGTTTGTCTGACCACCAAGCGCCCAAGACGGTCGTCTTCATCCAGTGCGTGGGCTCGCGCGACGACACCAAGGGCTACCCCTACTGCTCCAAGGTGTGCTGCATGTACACCGCCAAGCACGCAACTCTGGTCAAGGAGAAGCTGCCCGGGTGCGAGGTCTATGTGTTCTACATGGACATCCGCGCGGCGGGCAAAGGCTACGAGGAGTTCGTGCGCCGCGCGCAGGAGGACCTGGGGGTCAAGTACCTGCGCGGGCGGGTGAGCCGCATCTACCCCGCGGGCGACCAGCTGCGGGTCAAGGGCGCGGACAGCCTGGCGGGGGTGGCGGTGGAGATTGACGCCGACCTAGTGGTGCTGGCGACGGCGCTGCGCGCGCGCGACGACGTCGCGGCGGTGGCGCGCATGTTGAACATCCAGACCGACCAGTACGGGTTCTTCACCGAGGCCCATCCCAAGCTGCGGCCGGTCGAGAATATCTTCGCCGGCATCTACCTCGCCGGAGCCTGCCAGTATCCGCGCGACATCCCCGACACGGTGGCCGCCGCCAGCGCCGTCGCGGGCAAGGTCTGCGGCTTGTTCGCGCGCGATTCGATCCTGAGCGAGGCCAAGATCTCCGAGGTCAACGCCGCCCGCTGCAGCGGCTGTTTGACGTGCAAGGAGATCTGCCCCTACGACGCCATCGAGGCCGAGATCATCACCGACCGCATAACGCGCGAGGAGCGCACCGTGGCCAAGGTCAACGAGGCGGTGTGCCAGGGCTGCGGGGCATGCGTGGCGGCATGTCGCGCGGCCGCGCTCAACCTGCGCGGGTTCACCGACGAGCAGATCCTCGCCGGCATGGAGGCGCTATGCCGGGAGTAGAAGAAAAGGTCGAAGCCGGCCAGGGCGCGCAGACGCCGGCAGAGGGCACCCTCACCCAACCTCTCCCTGGAAGGGAGAGGGGCACTGGCGGCCCACGGCTGCTGGCGTTCCTGTGCAACTGGTGCAGCTACGCGGGCGCGGACTTGGCGGGCGGCGGCAGGCTGCAGTATCCGCCCAACGTGCGGATTCTGCGGGTGCCGTGCTCGGCGCGGGTGGACCCGGCGTTCGTGCTGCGGGCGTTTCGCCTGGGCATGGACGGCGTGCTGGTGGCCGGCTGCCACCCGGGGGACTGCCACTACAGCGAGGGCAACTTCTACACCCGGCGGCGGCTGGCGATCTTCACGCCGTTCCTGAATTACCTGGGCGTGCACCCCAAGCGCTTCCGCCTGGAGTGGATCAGCGCCTCCGAGGGGCGTCGCTTCGCCCAGGTCATCCGCGAGATGGTGGCGGACCTGGAGGAGCTGCAGCGGCAGGGGGAGCTGCCGGAGCGTAACCTCTCTCCCTTCCAGGGAGAGGACGGCCCGATCTGTCGGGCCGGGTGAGAGTGGGAAGGCGTCGCCGCGCACCCTCTCCCAGCCTCCCCCTGGCAGGGGGAGGAGTGAGAACTGATGTCTGATCTCGAGCAACGAATTCGAGACGAAGCGATGCGGGCGCTGACCGAGCGCGGCGCGGTGTGCGTCATCGGCTTTCGCCAGGGGCGGCGGCCGTGGCGGGTGACGCCGCATTTCGCGACGACGCCGGGGCAGGTTGACCAGCTGATCTGGAACGCGGCCTGCGCGGGGAACCTGGCGACCTATGTCATCGCCGCGCCCAAGCCGGTGGCGGTGGTGCTCAAGGGGTGTGACGCGCGCGCGCTGGCGGTGCTGCTGCAGGAGCACCAGGTGGAGCGCGACCAGGTGCAGATCATCGGTGTCCCCTGCGCGGGCATGATTGACCTCGCGGCGCTGGCGCCGGCGAACTCGGCAACGTGGAAGAGGGTGGCCGGGCTCGACGATGCCGCGGGCGAGGTGGTAGTGACGGCCGGCGGCAAGGAGCACCGCGCGCCGCGCGAGCGGGTCCTGCTCGCGCGCTGCCGCACCTGCGCCCACCCCACCCCGGCGCTGCACGACGTGCTGGTGGGGGAGGCGGTCGCCGCGCCCGCCGTGGAGGATGACCGCTACGCGCGGGTGGCGGAGATCGAGGCGATGGATCCGCTCGCCCGCCGCCAGTACTGGCTCGACCAGTTCGCGCGCTGCATTCGCTGCAACGCGTGCCGCAACATCTGCCCGCTGTGCTATTGCCGCGAGTGCGTGTGCGACCTGCGCGAGCCGCGCTTCGTCGCGCGCGAGCCCAACGCCGAGGACAACCTGCTGTTCCAGTGCGTGCGCGCGTGGCACGCGGCGGGGCGCTGCGTGGACTGCGGCGAATGCGAGCGCGCGTGCCCGATGGCGATACCGCTGCGGGAGCTGGGGCGCAAGCTGGAGCAGGAGCTGCGCGACCTCTTCGGCTACCAGGCGGGCATGGACCCGGCGGCGCCGCCGTTCCTGGCGCAGTTCGCCGCCGCCGATGAAGAGAAAAGCGTCGCGGGCCACGAGTAGGGGAGTATCCACAGATTACACAGATACAGCATTCATGACTGACTATGTGATAAGTAAAGATAAGGCGCCGCAGTGGTTGGAGCGGCTGGCCGATAAGTACGCGGTGTACGCGCCCGACGCGGACGGTATCGCCTTCGCGCCCACCGCGGATGGCGCGGCGGCGTTGGCGGCCGCCGGCAACGCGGGCAACACCCGCCGCCCGCCGAAGGAGCTCTTCCTGCCCGCGAGCCAGGTGCTGCTGCGCTTTCACCAGACAGAGCAGGGCGTGGAACTCGACGACGCGGCGCCGGAGTCGCCGCCGGCCGAGCGGCGCTTGCTGGTCGGCGTGCGGCCCTGCGACGCGGCGGCGCTGACCCTGCTGGACATGGTGTTCTCGCCGGCCTACGGCGGGTACGACGATCCCTGCTACCGCTCGGCGCGCGCGGAGGTGCCGATCATCAGCCTGCTGTGCGCGGAGCCGCTGGAGGGATGCTTCTGCGGGGATGCGCCGGCGGTGGACCTCGCCTCGCCCGCGGCCGATGTCGCCCTGACCGACCTCGGCGACCGCTATTTCGCGCAGGCGAAAAGCGAGACCGGGCAGGAGCTGATTGCGATGGGCGGCGACCTGTTCGCGCTCGCAACCGACGCTGACCGCGCCGCGCGCGACGCCGCCGCGGCGGCCTTGCGGGAGCGCACCACCGAGGGCCTGCCGCTGGCGGAGATGCGCGAGAAGCTGCGCGGCTTGCACGAGTCGCCGCGGTGGCGCGAACTGTCACAGAAATGCCTCCGTTGCGGGGTGTGCAGCTTCCTGTGCCCGACCTGCCACTGCTTCGACCTCCAAGACGAGGCGTTCGGCGCGCGGGGCTACCGCTACCGCTGTTGGGACACCTGCCAGTTCACCGACTTCACGCTCATGACCAGCGGCGAGAACCCGCGGCGCGACCCGGCGGAGCGCCTCAAGCAGCGCATCTGCCATAAGCTGGAATACCTGCCCGACCGCACGCAGGCGGTCTATTGCGTGGGGTGCGGGCGCTGCGTGCGATTGTGCCCGGTGGGGATGGACATCCGCGAGACGATCGAGGAGCTGGCGGGGGCCTAACCCTTCTCCCTTTCAGGGAGACGGCAGGGCGAGGGTGGAGAACTGAAACCGTGCACCCTCTCTTTGATCCTCTCCCTACGAGGGAGAGGAGTGGGAGGGTGCCAATCTGATGACAATGACGGAAGCACAAACCAGACCGACCAACCCATACCTGCCGCTCCTGGCGCGCATCGAGGAGGTGCGGGTCGAGACGCCGGACACCGCGACCTTCAAGGTCGTGTTCTGCGAGGCTCGCCCTGAGCAGGGCCGAAGGGACGACTGCCGCGAGGGCTTCGCCTACCGCCCGGGGCAGTTCGCGGAGGTCTCGGTCTTCGGCGTTGGCGAGGCCCCGTTCTCGATCACCTCGACCCCGACCCGACCCGGCTTCCTGGAGTTCAGCATCAAGCGCATGGGGCGCGTGACGGCCGCCCTGCACGAGATGATCGGCGGCGAAGCGATCGGCGTCCGCGGGCCCTACGGCAACAACTTCCCGGTGGACGATTGGCGGGGCCAGCGGCTGCTGTTCATCGGCGGCGGCATCGGCCTCGCCCCCCTGCGCTCGGCCATCAACTACTGCCTCGATAATCGCGGCGACTACGGCGACATAGACATCATCTACGGCGCGCGCAGCCCCGCCGACCTGGTGTTCAAGACCGAATTGGAGCAGTGGACCAACCGCGAAGACATGCGGTTGCACCTCACCGTGGATCGCGGCGACGACACCTGGCAGGGCCGCGTGGGCTTCGTGCCGGCGCTGCTGGCGGAGCTCGGGCCGTCGCCCCAGGGCGTGGTCACCGTCACCTGCGGGCCGCCGATCATGATCCGGCTGGTGCTGCAGGGGCTGGCGCAGCTCGGGTTCCGCGACGAGCAGATCGTGACCACGATGGAGATGCGCATGAAGTGCGGCATCGGCAAATGCGGCCGCTGTAATATCGGCCGCTCCTACGTGTGCGTGGACGGCCCGGTGTATAACTACGCGCAGCTCAAGCAGTTGGGCAGCGAACTGTAGGGGGACACCAATGCCTGCCTCCGCTCCCGAGCCGACCATCGGGCGCCTGGCGCTCTACCTGCGCAGCCTGCGCGCGGCCTTGCGCGAGGGCGTGCAAACCATGTCCTCGGCCGACATCGAGAAACGCACCGGCATCAGCTCCGGCCAGGTGCGCAAGGACTTGTCCTACTTCGGCGAGTTCGGCAAGCCCGGCATGGGGTATTCGGTGGCCCCGCTGGTGGCGCGCCTGAGCCAGATCATGCGGCTCGACCGCCAGCAGGAGGTGCTGATCGTCGGCGCCGGCAACCTCGGCAGCGCGCTCGCCGGCTACGCGGGGCTGGCGCAGTCCAGCTTTCGCGTCGCCGCCATCTACGACAACAACTTCAACAAGATCGGGCGCAAGGCGTGGGACCTGGAGATCCTGGACATCCACCACATGCCCGAGATCAATCGCGGCATGGGGGTGCGCATCGGCATCATCGCCACCCCCGCCGCGGCGGCCGCGGAGGTCGCCGCGATGATGGCGCGCAGCGGCGTCAAGGTCATCCTCAATTTCGCCCCCGTGCGCTTCCCGGCGCCGGCGGGCACGGTGGTGCGCAACGTGGACTTGACCCAGGAGCTGGAGATACTGTGCTACTACCTGCCAGCGGAGCCCGAGGAGGCGGCGGGCTGAATGCAATCCACAGACTGCGCATATTGCGCGGATTCCGATAGTGATGTAATCTGCGGGCTGGTTTCGGGCCTGCGAAACCGGCAGATCATTCTCCTGACCTATGATTGAACATGTCGAAGCCCTTGACCTGGCGCCGGTGGCCGACCTCGTCGCGCGCCAGCACGCCACCGGCCGCGCGGCGCTGATCCCGGTGCTGCAGCAGGCGCAGGAACACTACGGCTACCTGCCGGAGGCGGTGCTGGAGGAGGTCGCGCGGCGCCTGCGCCTGCCCGTGAGCACGATCTACGGCGTGGTGACCTTCTACGCGCAGTTCCACCTGACCCCGCGCGGGCGCCATTCCATCCGCGCCTGCCAGGGCACCGCCTGCCACGTGCGCGGCGGCAAGTCGGTGCTCAATGCGCTGCAGCGCACGCTGGGTCTGCAACCCGGGGAGACCACCCCCGACCTGCGCTTCACCCTCGATACCGTCGCCTGCCTGGGCTGCTGCTTCCTGGCGCCGGCGCTGATGGTTGACGATCAATACTTCGGCAAGCTCACTCCGCGCGACGTGGAGTCGGTGTTGCAGGAGTTCAAGTGACCGAGAGAGATGACACAGATGTAGGGGCAAGGCATGCCTTGCCCCTACGTTCAGTCGCCAACCTGGCCTGCTGCCGCGAGCAGTTGCAGAAGGGGCACGATCCACAGCGCGTGCGCGTGCGGGTGTGCATGACCGGGTGCCGGGCGTTCGGGGCGGTGCAGGTGCGCGATGCGCTGGCGCGGGAGATCGCGCAGCAAGGGCTGGCGCCGGAGGTGGACCTGGTCGAAACCGGGTGTCAGGGCTGCTGCGCCGGGGCGCCGGTGCTGGCGGTTGACCCCTTCGGCTACTTCTACCAGCACGTGCGGCCGGAGGACGCCGCCGACATCGTCGCGACCACCCTGCGCCGGGGAGACCCGCTGCAGCGGTTGGGGCACGAGGTCGCGGACGGCGCGCGCATCGTGCGCCGCGAGGAGCTGCCGTTTTTCGCCGGGCAGCGGCCGGTGGTGCTGCGCAACTGCGGACGGATTGACCCCCGCCGTATCGAGGATTACCTGCGGCGCGACGGGTATGCCGCGCTGGCCAAGGCGTTGTCGGAGCTGACGCCGGAGGCGGTGATCGAGCAGGTCAAGACCTCGGGGCTGCGCGGACGCGGCGGGGCGGGCTTCCCCACCGGGCGCAAGTGGGAGCTGGCGCACAAGTCTGGGGGGGATAAGAAGTACCTCATCTGCAACGCCGACGAGGGCGACCCCGGCGCGTTCATGGACCGGGGCGTGCTCGAGGGCGACCCCCACTCGGTGCTGGAGGGCATGGCCATCGCCGCCTACGCCATCGGCGCCGATGAGGGCTACATCTACGTGCGCGCGGAATACCCCATCGCGGTCGCGCATCTGCGCATCGCCATCGCCCAGGCGGAAGCGCTGGGATTGCTGGGGGAGCGCATCCTGGGCACCGATTTCAGCTTCACCGTGCGCCTCAAGGAGGGCGCGGGGGCCTTCGTCTGCGGCGAGGAGACGGCGCTCATGGCCTCCATCGAGGGCCGCCGCGGCATGCCCAACCCGCGCCCGCCGTTCCCCGCGCAGTCGGGGCTGTGGGGTAAGCCCACCAACATCAACAACGTCGAGACCTTCGCCAACATCGCTCCTATCATCCTCCACGGCGGCCAGTGGTACGCCGCCGTGGGCACCGACGGCAGCAAGGGCACCAAGGTCTTCTCCCTCGCGGGCAAGGTGCAAAACACCGGCCTGGTGGAGGTGCCGATGGGGATCACCCTGCGGCGGGTGATCTATGACATCGGCGGCGGCCTCCAGAGCGGGCGCGAATTCAAGGCCGCGCAGATGGGTGGGCCCTCCGGCGGCTGCGTCCCCGCCGAGCACCTCGACCTGCCGATTGACTACGAATCGTTGACCGCTGTCGGCTCCATCATGGGCTCGGGCGGGATGATCGTCGTGGACGATGCCACCTGCATCGTGGATCTCGCGCGCTTCTTCCTCAACTTCGTGCAGTCGGAGTCGTGCGGCAAGTGCGTGCCCTGCCGCGTCGGCACCCGCCGCATGTTGGAGATCCTGGAGCGCATCACCCGCGGCGAGGGGCGCGCGGAAGACCTCGACACGCTGGAGGCCATGGGGCGCATCATCAAGGACAGCTCGCTGTGCGGCCTCGGTCAGACCGCCCCCAACCCCGTGCTTTCCACCCTGCGCTATTTCCGCGATGAGTACCTCGCCCACATCCGCGACCAGCGCTGCCCGGCGGGCGTGTGCTCGCGGCTGAGCACCACCCCTTGCCAGGATACCTGCCCGGCGGGGGTGGACGCCTACGGCTATGTGTCGCTGATCGCCGAGGGGCGGCTGCGGGAGGCGATGGAGGTCGTGCGCGAGCGCATCCCGCTGCCATCGGTGTGCGGGCGCATCTGCTACCATCCCTGCGAGGGGCGCTGCCGCCGTGGTGACATTGACCAGTCGGTCGGCATCGGCGCGCTCAAGCGCTTCGTCGCGGACCACGATTACGCCGTCGGCGAGGATCAACCGATCCCCTTGCCCCCGGAGCGGGTGGCGCAGGTGGCGATCATCGGCGCCGGACCTGCGGGATTGGCCGCCGCTTATCACCTGGCGCGCCGGGGCTATCGCTCGACCGTCTTCGAGGCGCTGCCCAAGCCGGGCGGGATGCTCGTGGCGGCGATTCCGGCCTACCGCCTGCCGCGCGACATCCTGGAGCGCGAGATAGATTATATCCGGCGCATGGGGGTAGAGGTGCGCACCGGCGTGCGCGTGGGCGCGGATATCACACTCGACCAACTCCGCGGCCAGGGGTATCGCGCGTTCTTCATCGCCATCGGGGCGCACAAGAGCCGCCGCATGGGCCTGCGCGGCGAGGAGCTGCCGGGGATCGTAGGTGGGCTGGAGTTTCTACGCGAGGTCAACCTCGGTTCGCCGCCGCGGCTCGCGGGGCGGGTGATCGTGATCGGCGGCGGCAATGTGGCCATGGACGCCGCCCGCAGCGCCCTGCGCCTGGGCGCCGACGAGGTGTGCGTGGTCTATCGGCGCTCGCGGGCGGAGATGCCGGCGCATGAATGGGAAATCCGCGAGGCGGAACGCGAGGGGGTGCAGTTCTGCTATCTGACGGCGCCGGTGGAAGTGATCGCCGGCAACGGCCGCGCGACCGGCCTCCTGTGCCAGCGCATGGAGCTGGGAGCGGCAGATGCCAGGGGGCGACGGCGCCCGGTGGCGATCGCGGGGTCGGAGCATAGCCAGCCGGCGAGCCTGATCATCGCCGCGGTCGGCCAGGCAGTTGACACCGACTGGTTAGCCTCGCTGGGCCTGGAGCTGAACGATGACGCGACGGTGACGGCCAATCCATTGACACAGGCGACGGCGATGGAGGGGGTTTTCGCCGGCGGCGACGTGGTCACCGGGCCCGCGACCGCGGTGTACGCCATGGACGATGGGCGGCGCGCCGCGGAGGCGATCGCTCGTTACCTGGAGGGGAAGCCGATGCCGGTGGCGGCACCGCGCCCGAAGTCGCTGGTGGCGGTGGGGCCGCCGCCAGAGGAAGCCGGGGAAGCGCAGCCACAGGCGGAGATGCCGCAGCGCCCGCTGCGGGAGCGCGTGGGCAATTTCGACGAGGTGGAGTTGGGGCTGAGCCTCGATGACGCGCTGGCCGAGGCGCGGCGCTGCTTGCGCTGCGGGCGGGAAGAGCAGGATTGACGCAGGGTGTGCCTGATGGGAACCGCCGATGGACGCCGATGCACGCCGACAAGAGTTGGATGAGACAACGGACCGGGTAATCGGCTGCGCCCTGAAGGTCGGCAACGCTCTGGGATGCGGCTTCCTGGAGAAGATCTATGAGAACGCTCTGGCGCTGGAGCTGGAAAAAGCCGGCCTCAGCCCGCAGCAGCAGCAGGCAGTCGCGGTTTACTATGACGGTAAGCCGGTTGGCGACTTCGTTGCCGACCTGTTAGTGGAGGGACGGGTCGTTGTCGAGCTGAAAGCGGCGAAGGCCCTGGACGATGTGCACATGGCGCAGTGCCTGGACTACCTGAAGGCCACGGGGCTTACCGTCTGCCTGCTCATCAATTTCGGAAAGCCGAAGGTGGAAGTGAAGCGGATTGTCAGGGGCTTCTAGCCGGCATTCGTCCGCCACTTGCTCTACATCGGCGTTTATCGGCGTTCATCGGCGGCTACTTGTCCGTCAGACTCGTGAAATCTGCGGATGAACAAACAATGAGCGATTCATTCACATTGACGATTGACGGCCGCGAGGTCGCCGCGCAGCCCGGCATGACGGTGATGCAGGCGGCGGATGAAGCCGGCATCCGTGTCCCGCGGCTCTGCTACCACCCGCAGTTGGAGCCCTTCGCCGGCTGCCGGCTGTGCGTGGTCGAGGTCGAGGGCATGAAGACCCTCGCCGCGTCGTGCGCGCTGCCGGCGGCGCCGGGGATGGTGGTGCGCACCGATACCGAGCGGGTGATGGCGGCGCGGCGCCTGGCGGTCGAGCTGCTGCTGTCGGACCACCCGGCGGACTGCCTGACCTGCGAGCTGTGCGGCAAGTGCGAGCTACAGGCGTATGCCTACGAGCTGGGCGTGCGCGAATCGCCGTTCGCCGGCGCGCGCCACCATGACATCGTGGACGACACCAACCCCTGCTTCCTGCGCGACTACGCCAAGTGCATCCTATGCGGGCGCTGCGTGAGCATGTGCCGCGACGTGGTGGGCGCGGCGGCGATTGACTTCGCCCACCGCGGGTTCGACTGCCGCGTCGCCAGCGCCTTCGGGCGGCCGCTGCAGGAGACGACCTGCGTCTTCTGCGGCCAGTGCGTGCAAGTCTGCCCCACCGGCGCCCTGGTCGAGCGCACGCGCGCGGGCCAAGGGCGCGAGTGGGACTTCTCCACCGTGCGCACCATCTGCGGCTACTGCGGGGTGGGCTGCGGACTGGTCTTCTATCTGCGCGACGGAGACATCATCAAGGTCGAGGGGGACGAGGATAACCCGGTCAACCGCGGCCGCACCTGTGTCAAGGGGCGCTTCGGGTGGGACTTCCTGCGCCGCGACGATCGCCTCACTACGCCGCTGATGCGCAAGCGAGGCAAGCTCGTCCCCGTCACCTGGGACCAAGCGCTGACCAAGGTCGTCAAGGAGCTGCAGCGCATCCGCGCCCGGCACGGCCCCGACGCGAACGCCTTTCTGTCCTCCGCCAAGTGCACCAACGAAGAGAACTACCTGATGCAGCGCCTGGCGCGCCAGGTCTTCGGCACCAACAACGTGGATCACTGCGCGCGCCTGTGCCACGCCTCCACCGTCGCCGGGCTGGCGCTGGCGTTCGGCAGCGGCGCCATGACCAATACCATCGGCGACCTGCGCCAGTCGCCCTGCATCTTCGTCATCGGCTCCAACACCAGCGAGGGGCACCCCGTCATCGCCTACGAGATCAAGCAGGCGGCCAACGCGGGCGCCACCGTCATCGTCGCCGACCCCCGCCACATCGAGCTCTGCGACTACGCCGCCCACTGGCTGCGCCAGCGCCCGGGCTCCGACGTCGCGTTGGTCAACGCGATCTGCAACGTCATTCTGGCCGAGGGGTTGGAAGACCGCGAGTTCATCGCCGCCCGCACCGAAGGCTATGCCGAGGTTTGCGCCGCCGTCGCCGATTGCACCCCCGAATGGGCGGAGCCGCTGACCGGCGTCCCGGCGGAGAAGATTCGCGCCGCGGCGCGCGCCTTCGCTGGGGCCGAGCGGGCGGCCATCGTCTATGCCATGGGCATTACCCAGCACTCCCACGGCACCGATAACGTGCTCGCGCTCGCCAACCTGGCGCTGCTGACCGGCAACCTGGGCAAGCCGGGGGCGGGCGTCAATCCCCTGCGCGGTCAGAATAACGTCCAGGGCGCCTGTGACATGGGAGCCCTGCCCAACGTCTTCCCCGGCTACCAGCGGGTGAACGACGACGACGCGCGCGCCAAGTTCGAGCAGGCGTGGGGCAAGGAGCTGCCTGCCGAACCAGGGCTGACGGTGGTGGAGATGATGCACGCCGCCGAGGCGGCCGGTGCGCCGGCTGCGGGCGCGGTGCGCGGTATGTATGTCATGGGGGAGAACCCTGCGCTGAGCGACCCGGATGTGTGCCGCGTGCGGGCGGCGCTGGAGAAGCTGGAGTTCCTGGTGGTGCAGGACATCTTCCTCTCCGAGACCGCGGAGTACGCGCACGTGGTGCTGCCCGGCGCGGCGTTTGCCGAGAAGGCCGGGACCTTCACCAACACTGACCGCCGGGTGCAGCTCCTGCGGCGGGTGCTGCCGCCTCCTGCAAGCAATGCGCGCGAGGACTGGCAGATCCTGCTCGAGGTGGCGCGCGCCGCGGGGCAGGATTTCGGCCTCGACAGCGAGGGCGCCGCGTTCGACGAGATGGCCGCCCTGACGCCGTCGTATGCGGGCATGACCCATGCGCGGCTCGATGAAGCGCCGCTGCACTGGCCTTGCCCGACCCCGGATCACCCGGGGACTCCCATCCTGCACACCGAGCGCTTCACGCGCGGCCGGGGGAAGTTCCACGCGGTCGCCTACCGCCCGCCGGCGGAGGAGCCGGATGCGGAGTATCCGCTGATTCTGACCACCGGTCGCCTCCTCTACCACTACCACACGGGCACCGTGTCGCGGCGGTCGGCGATGCTGGACTGCCTGGTGCCTCACGGTTATGTCGAGATCAACCCCGCGGCTGCCGCCGAGCTGGGCCTCGGCGACGGCGACCGCGCGAAGGTAATCTCCCGGCGCGGGGAGATCACCATCGCCTGCCGCCTCACCGAGCGGGTGGAGCGCGGCGTGGTGTTCATCCCCTTCCACTTCGCCGAGAGCGCGGCCAACGTTCTCACCAACGCCGCCCTCGACCCCCAGGCTAAGATCCCCGAGCTCAAGGTCTGCGCGGTGCGCATCCAGCCGGCGGTTGACACCAGCCGGTTGTGATGCGTCGGGCCAGGTCTTCATTCGAGGTCGTGAACGACACGGCGATTCCTCGCGAGTGTGGAGAGGACGGTCATGCTCGATAAAGAGGCCACAGCGAGGGCTCTTGATCCGGGGATGCCGGCTGTCGGGCGTCCGAACACGAGAGTCCAGGGAGGTCAACAATCCCTCGCGCTGAATCGGGTTATTGCGCGCCTACGTGCAAGAGGTTGTGCGAATGCCTGAAACTGGGCCAGACTTTTCTTTGATCATCGCTGACAATGAAGCGGCGGCCGGGCGCGCCTTTGAGACGGGGAACTTCGTGCACGCGTATCTGCTCGTGCACGCACTGGTCGAGTCACTTCTGCGGGCGTTTCTTGGGAATCAGCTCGAGGCGGCAAACTTCTGCACGCTGGTGGACGGTTACAAGCGATGGCTTCAGCAGGAGAAGTACCCCTACCCTACTTTCGCTAACGAGTTGGTGGAGTTTAACCGACGGCGCAACCGCATTGTGCACCAACTATGGCGCAAGGGTTTTTCCTTCACCAACAGGCAAGCTGAGCCGGCAGCCAGGGCAGCAGTAGTGATGTACGGCTTGCTCATAGAGTGGCTTGCGGATTTCCAACCGGAGATCGTCCAGCTCGGCTTCGAGTACGATAACATGTGATTCCCAGCCTTCGGATGACCATGGGCGGAAAAGTCTGGAATGGGGCCGGCAGCAGCGGGCTCCAAGTGACTGAACGCGAGTCCGCTGACGTATGGTATACTGACCGGGGAGGACCCCATGGCCGAGCGCCTAGTAGACATCGAAGTGGAGCGGCTTCCCGAAGGTGGCTATGTCGCCACCAGCCCGGTATTGCAGGGGCTCGTCGCGCAAGGACGCACGCTGGCGGAGACCCTGGAGATCGCGCAAGACGTTGCCCGGAAGTTGATCGAGTCCCACCTGGAGCATGGCGACCCGTTGCCCCCTGAGCTCGCGGAACCGGCGGGAGAGCCGATCCGTCTGCGCATCGCGGTGGCCGCGTAGTGGGGCGGCTGGCGGGCTTCTCTGGGGCCGAGGTGATCCGTCGCCTACGTCGGGCCGGATTCGTGTTCGACCGTCAAGCCAAGGGCAGCCACGAAATCTGGCTCCATCCGCAGACGAGGCGACGAACCACAATCCCCAATCACCCAGGCGCGTTGCCTGAGGGCACGGTGCGAGCGATTATCCGCGAGGCCGCTCTATCGGTGGATGAGTTCCTTGCTTTCGGGTAACAGGCGGCCTCGTGCCCGCCCTCGACCCCCAGGCCAAGATCCCCGAGCTCAAGGTCTGCGCGGTGCGCGTCGAGCGGTTGGAGCTCGGGCGCGGAGCCGCCTGAGCGCGCACACGTGACAGCCGAGACTGGCGGTGACACATGAAGTTGCCATGCCAGCACGCTGTTCGCCGATGCCGAAGGCTTCATCAAGTCCGTGAACCGAGTTCGCCAGCTTCAACCGCAAGCGACGCGCGCGGGAGGAATCGAGGTGACGGAGAAGAAAATCGGCTGGGGCTTCATCGGCTCGGGCAGCATCGCGCGGCACTTCGCGACCGGCCTCCAGGCGGTGCCCGATGCCGAGCCGGTCGCCGTGTGGTCGCCGTCGCCCGAACGCCGGCAGCGGTTCGCGCAAGCATTCGCCGCGCGTGCGCACGATCGCTGCGAGGACCTGGTGAATGCGCCCGAGGTGGACGTGGTGTACGTCGCCTCGCCCCACTCCGCGCACATGGAGAACAGCCTCGCCGCGCTCAACGCCGGCAAGCCGGTGCTGTGCGAGAAGCCATTTTGCATCAACGAGCGGCAAGCTCGCGAGGTCGTGAAGACGGCGCGCGCCCGGCGGCTGTTCCTGATGGAGGCGATGTGGACGCGCTTCTTCCCGTTGATGGCGAAGGTGCGGGAGATGACAGCCGGGGGGATGATCGGCGAGGTGCGCATGGTGGCGGCGGACTTCGGCTTCCGCGCGGAATTCGACCCCGGCAGCCGCCTCTTCGATCCCGGCCTGGGCGGCGGCGCGCTGCTGGATGTTGGCGTGTACCTGGTGTCCTTGTCCTCAATGCTGCTGGGTCCACCCACCCGCATCGCCGCCATGGCGCATGTCGGGCCCTCCGGCGTGGATGAGCGCTGCGCCTTTATCCTGGGCGATGACGCCGGTCGGTTCGCCATCTGCCACGCCGCGGTTACCACCCACACTCCGCAGGCAGCGACCATCATGGGCAGCGAGGGGCGGATCGAGATCCATCCCCAGTGGTGGAGGCCGGCGCAGATGACGGTGCACGCGGCGGGGAAGCCGGCCCAGGACTACGAGTATCCGCCGGCGGGCAACGGCTACAACTACGAGGCGGCCGAGGTCCTGCGCTGCCTGCGCGCGGGGGAGATGGAAAGCCCGATCATGCCCCTCGACGAGAGCCTGGCGATCATGAAGACGATGGACAACCTCCGTGCCCGGTGGGGCCTGCGGTACCCGATGGAATGACCTGCGAGTTCACACCCCGCCGTCAACCGCGATCGGCGGCGGCCCTGCACTGGCTGGCGGGATGGCTGTGCCCAGGGCAATCGCGACCGCCGCCCCGGAGGAAAGCATGGACCTCTTGAAGCCGGCGCGGTCGCCGGCGATCTTCGCCGCGCACGGCGGGATCATCCTGACCGATGATTCCCAGTTGGAGACCATCGCGCGGGATCCGTCGGCGCCCCTGTTCGAGGGCGAAGGGCGGGCCAACTATCTCTATGCGCCCGAGGCCTCGCTGCTGACGCTCATGGATGACACTGTGCGCAGGGGCCTGCGTCGTTTCATGGTTTCCTACGACTTCTTCTTCGGCGGCAGGGAGCGGCGGCTCTATCTCGATTCGCCGGAGACCCTCGACGCGTTCGAGGTCATCGCCCGGCTGGCGAAAGAGCGCGGCCTGACGCTCGAAGGCAGCATCATCAACCCGCTCGATCTCGGGCGCGGCTACGCCGCCAAGCATGACCAGGCCGGAGAGATGTGCCTGTTCCAGGAGGGGCGCATCGCCGACAACGGCGACTATACGGTCCTGCTCCCGTCGCAGCTGCAATGGGCCAACAACAAGGGCCCGATACCGCTGCAGGTGAAGGCGGTCAAGGTCTTCGCGTTCGCCGAGCGCCAGGTGCCGGGCACGCCTTATTTCGCGGTCAACCCGCAAGCCATGGCGGACATCAGCGAGACCGTGACCCGCGCCGAGCCGGCGGGCGAGGTCCGCGCGGGGCCGCACGGCTGGCGGCACCAACCCTACCGGGTGCAGGGGCGCTGGCCGCAAGCGGACGGGCGCAATCGGTGCCTGGTGGTGCTGGTGCACAGGCTGGCGGAGCTGGATTATTTCGATGCCAGCGCGCTCGACTACGCCAAGCAGGTGATTGACGCCTATCACCGCCGGGGGATTGATTTCACCGCCTTCTACGGCGACGAGATGCACAGCCAGTTCGATTGGGACCTGACCCGCGTGGGGCGCAAGGAGCTGCAGGTGCGCTACCTGACCCCGAGCATGTGTCGCGCCTTCGCCCGCGCCTACGGGCGCGAATACGCCGACCTCTACAAGCATCTCGTCTATTTCTGCCAGGGCCACGGCTGCCTCGACGGCGAGCAGGCGATTGACGAGGTGCAGCACGTCATGGGCGCCGACCGCGACCGCATCTACCGCACCTGGCGCTTGCGCCGCAACTACTTCGACCTGCTATCGGGGGCCGTCGTCGGCCTCGCCCTCGAGGCCAAGCGCTACGCGGAGAAGCTCTACGGCCGTCCGCTGGAGGTCACCGCGCATCCGACCTGGCAGGAGGCGCCCACCTGCGACGACTTCGGCCACGGCTGCGGCGGCGACCGCGCCCATGCCTATGATTACAGCGACGCCTTCGGGGGCAGCGCCTCCGTGCGCGAGGCGATCAGCGCCTGCTATGACTACTGGCGCTGGAACCGCGTCTATACCGGCTGCGGCACCGACCACCCGGAGGGGGGATGGGCGGACCGCGACTACTACGGGCGCGCGTTCGCCTGCGGGCTGGGCGCGCTCAACGACGCGGGGTGGGCGTATTGCGCGTCGTGGGGCGCGCCGGCGGAGGTCATCGCCCGCATGAACCAGGTGACCGCCGCCTACGGCTGCCGGCGCAGCCATCCACTGCACAACATCGTCCAGGGCGAGGTCCACCGCGACACGGACGTGCTGCTGCTCTACCCGCTGGGCCTGCTCTATGTGGACCAGCGCTTCGGCTCGTGGATGGTGCAGTACGGGTACTGCAACTACGCCACGGAAGAGGAGTTGTGTCGGTGGGGGCGCGTAACCGCCGACGGGTGCATCTCGCTGCGCGGGCGCAAGTACCGGGTGCTGGGGGCTCTGTTTGAGCCGTTCGTGCGCCCGCGGACGCTGGACCTGATGTCAACCATGCTGGCGCGCGGCGGCTCCGTGCTGTGGATGGCGACGCCGCCGGAATGCCATGACCAGGCTCCCGGCTCGCCGCTGGCGCGCTGGCAGGAGATGTTCGGCGTCAGGTTCGAGCGGGCGTCCGCGGGCGGCGTCCCGGCGGGCGAGCGCATCGTGACCTTCGACGGGGCGATGTCCGCCAGCGCGTCCATGCAGGTTCCGTCGTCGCTGCTTCCCGATTGGACTTACCCGGTGACGCCCGCCGGCGCGCAGGTGGTCGCCCGCATCGGCGCGCGGGTGGTGGGGACGATCAAGCGCTACCCCGGCGGCGGCCGCGCGATGTTCCTGGGCTTCCGCGCCCGGGACGACCAGTCCGCCTCCGCCGGCCGCGACCTGTGCACCCTGTTCGACGCCCTCTGCGCGCTGGGCGCCTATGCGGGGGACGACCACCCCGAGCGCGTGTCCCGCATCGGGGAGTTGCTGGCGAACAAGTTCCCCAACGGCGCGGTGACCGTGACCAATCACTTCCGCGCGGTGCCCGAGCAATGGCCCGGCGGCTTCAAGCGCGACTCCGACCAGGATGCGGCCATCGTCGCCCGCCTCAATCTGCCCCCGAATGAGCTGGCGCTGGAGGGGGTGAAGCTGGACCGCCATGTCATCAGCTACCGGGGCGCGGAGACCTTGAGCTACGCGGTGAAGGGTCGCCGGCTGGCGGCCTTCTGCGGGCAGGGCGCCACGGGGATCACCGTGGACGGCAGAGAGTACCGCCTCTCGGAGCACCCCATGACCGTGGCGTGGGCGCCTGTGCGCCGGCGGGAGCTGGCCCCGGGCGTGCGGGTCGCGCACCGGCTGTTCGTCTCCGAGCCGTCGGAAGTCAGGTTGCCGATTGACGCGAGAAGATGGAGAACCGTGCGCGCCGCCGCGGGCGGCGCGGTGGCGGTGCGCACCGACGGCGACGCGCTGGTGGTGTCGGTCGCCCCCGGCCCCCAGGACCGGTGGCTGTACGTGGGGGATTGGTAGGACGCCATGGCTGCTAACCGCTGCCCGCACCTGCTGCTGATGCACCCCCCGGCGGTATTCGACTTCCGCGAACGGCCGCTCAATCACTGGCTGCTGAGCAAGGCGGTGGACACCGCGCCGGTGTTCGAGTACTACCCGGTGGGCTTCATCACCATCCTCGACCATCTCGAGCAGCGCGGGCGCGAGGTGCGGCTGGCCAACCTGGCGATCAAGATGCAGAACCGCCGCTTCGACCCCCGGCGGTTCGTGCGCGAGCACCGCCCCCTGCTGTTCGGCATTGACCTGCACTGGGCGCAGCACGCCGACGGCGCGTTGAGCCTGGCGCGGCTGTGCAAGCAGGAGCACCCCGACCTCCCCGTCGTCCTCGGCGGGCTGTCGGCGAGCTACTTCCGCGCCGAGATCATGCACAACCCCGACGTGGATTTCGTGTTGCGGGGCGAGACGACGGAGGAGCCGCTGGCCCAACTGCTAGACTGCCTGGAAGCCAAGCGCGAGCCCGCGGAAGTGCCTAACCTGGTGTGGCGGCGCGGATCCACCGCGACGAGTCGGGGTGCCACGGTGGTGGAAAACCCCTTCACCCATCGCCCCACCACCCTCACCACGCGCATCAACTACGAGCGGCTGTTCCAGCACATCCGCCGCACCCGCGACCTGCGGGGGAGCCTGCTTACCGGCCAGCACTGGCCGGTCTATTGCGCCAACCTGCTGCTGTTCTGCAAGGGGTGTGTCGAGAACTGCGCCATCTGCGGCGGGTCGAACTGGGCGCAGGGGCTGGAGCAAACGCCGCTGTGGGACACCGACATCCTGGCCGACATGTGCGTCGCCGCGCGGCGGATGACGCGCTTCCCCATCCGGGTGCCGGGGGACATCCGCCAGGGCGACTGGCGGGGGTTTCTGGCCGCGCTCAAGCGCCGGGGGTTCACGCGCGCCATGCACTTCGACCTCTTCCGCCCCGGCGACGCGGAGTTCTATCAGGCGCTCGCGGATGCCGTGCCCGAGCCGCAAGGGACGATCGGGCCGGTGACCCACGACGAAGAGCTGCGCGCGCGCTACGGGTTCGATTATGACAACGCCGTCCTCGAACGCACGATCGAGGAGTTCCTGGGCGTGGGGGGAGCGCTGTCCCTGTTCTTCTACATCGGCATCCCCGGGCAGACCGCGCACAGCGCGCGCGCGACGACGGACTATGCGCTCGACCTGCTCAGGCGCTTCCAGCGCGGGCGCAAGCGGCGCTTGGATGTCTATGTCTCCGCGCTGGCGCCGTTTATTGATCCCGGCAGCCTGGCCTTCACGCATCCCGAGAAGTACGGCTACCGGCTGCGCTGCCGCACCCTGGAGGATCACCGCCAGGCCATGCGCCAGCCGGACTGGTGGGATACGCTCAACTACGAATCGGAGGCCATGAGCCGGTTTGAGCTCGCCCAGGCCGCTATCGAGGCGGAGATACGGGTGACCAAAGCCCGTCGCGACGCGGGTCTATACCCCGGCCGCTTCGCCCGCCGCGACCTGCGGCGGCTGGAGCAGGAGGCCAAGCGGCTGGCGGGGTCGCCGCTGGCGCGGGGCGCGGAGCAGAGCGATCAATCGGTGTAACTTATCATGATGGGGGGGCAGGGCGCGCACCGGAATGTGGCACAGCCAGCTCATAGGGGCGGGAGAGCAGTTCCGTGCTTGACGCGACTGATTGCAGCGCCGCGTACGCATCGGTGCGAGCCGCGGGCTGCTGCCCAACATACCGAGCGATGGCAAGATATGTCTGACCGGCCGATCCCGGGTCGCCAATCTGCCCTGCGAGGCGCAGCGCCGCGGACGCGTCGCCGGTAGCTGCGAGCCCCAGTGCCACCATCTCCATCGCCTGAGGCAGGCTCGATTCGTCGTAGTAGTCAGCCGCGCCAGCCTTGACCCTTTTCCTCTGCGCGGCCAGTTCGCGCTGCGCCGCGCGCATGAGTTGCCGCGCCCGGTCCTCTCCATCCAGTGGCACCGTCTGTACCGCCGTATACGCCATTTGCACGGCCGCGGGAAAGGTCTCGCGCGCCCAGTCAGGCGCCTCGGTGACCGTGCGTTCCGCTGCGCGGACGTCAACGCGCGCGACAAGATGATTCAGGAAGGTCAATACCGCGTCAACGGATCGCCGGTTGGGGCCGGTGCGGCGCTTGGCAAGCAGCTCGCGGTGGATCTTCATCGCCTTCGCGGGGTCAACGTAGCACGCCGCGGCCAGCATCATGCCGCGCTCGTAGTCGAGCGGTGGAGTGTGCTGTGCACCCTCCGCAGCCGCCAGGTACTTCTTAGCCACCGCGCCGGGGCGCGCCATGACTGCAAGCACGCACCACTCGGTGACCGCCGTGGATCTGGCGGATTCGGAAAGCTTCGCCCGTCCTATGGTCTCGGCGGCGCGGCGGATGGCCGAGTCGCGCTGCCCGCCCTGTGACACGTGCGCCAGCGCGAGCCACCCCCACGCCCGCATCACCGGATCGGTTTCCTGGGTGATGACGTCTTCGGCGGCAGGGCGATCCTTCCGTGCCAGGGCCGTGACGACGGCCTCAAGCACCTGCGCGTGCTCGGGCGATGACGGCAGCTTGCTGCGGGCCAGCGAGATCGCCTTGCGCGGCTGGGTGGAAGCGGCGGCGATGCACAGATTCCGCCAGTGCCAAGAGGGAAAGATGACCACCAGGGGTGGCTGGAGCGCGGTCTGCAAGAGTCTTGCTGCCCGGGGCAGGTTGCTGCGAGCGATGGATTCGGCGATCTCTGCGAGAACCGACTTGCGCTCCTTATCGGGCAGGCGCTTGGCCACCTGCAGCGCACGGTCCGGGTCCAATGCCGCCATTGTCGCCAGCAGGGAGCCGTACTGCCAGCTCGCCGACTGGATCAGCGATGCGACGGTCACAATCGGCGAGCTGTCGAGGACGACCTCGCGTGAACCCCTCGGCGCGTAGACGCCCTCGGCCTCCCGCACCGCCTGCGCCAGGGTGGAGGGGGCGTTGCGACGATCCAGCGCGGAGAAAGCCAAGGCCCGCTGCGCGATGGCGTACACCCTCGCGGTTGGACTTGCTTTGTTGCTATGGAGCGCGATCTGCCGTGCTTCGCTGAGGAGGGCCTTCCCCCGCTGCGGATCATGGGGCAGGAGTTGAATGCCGATGCCGGTCAGCAGGACGAGCTTCTCGTCTGGGTCCTTCGTTGCGGCGGCCTTGCGCTCCGCATGCGCGAGCGCCTCCGTCGCCCCAGACCTCCCGCGTGCAGCCGGCGACCAGAACGGCCACCGCAAGCGCAATGCCCGCAAGCGCAACCGTGGTACGGGATTTCCGCGGGAGGGATACGTGCCTCATGGTATCCAGCCTTTCCCCGCACTCGTGGGGCGGTCTGCAGCACGATCGTCTTCTCAGCGTCGGCCCGGTGCGCGTCGCCCACAGAATAGGCTTCTGAGCCACTGTCGTCAATAGCGATACATGACAGGGGTGTGACCGCGAAAAGTTGGGGCATCCTCGGCGCGCGGCCCCATAAGTCCCGTGGGGTCGTGTTCGCGACCTCTGTAGGAGGTCGCGCCCGGATGTGCGCCCAGCCA
>DATLAK010000162.1 GCA_035527535.1 Armatimonadota bacterium | reverse complement strand
CCCTGCGGCACGAGCTTCGCGCCGAAGTCGCCGATCCGGCGGCAGGACTCGAGGTCCTCGCGCTGGATGGCAAGCGCCTCCTGGGTCAGCGCTTCGGCCAGCTCCTCGGCGCCGCGCACGGTATCGGCGCGCGCCCACATGCGCTCCAGCGCCCAGAAGAGGTTGCGCGCGGTCGGGCGGGTGGCGCGGATGAGATCCGCCGCCCGCTCCACCGCCTGGCGCGCCTGACCGAGGTCCCCGCGGCGCGCCCGCACCGCCTCCAGGGCCACCGCGAACCCCGCCGCCACCCCCAGCGCCGGTGCCCCGCGAATACTCATGCCGTTGATGGCGTCGGCGATGTCCTGCGCATCGGCGCATTCCAGATGCACCACGCGCTCCGGCAGCCGGGTCTGATCCAGCAGTCGCACGTGATCTCCGTGCCACTCAATGGGGGTCAGCTCGTTCATGATCGCCTATCTTCTGCGCGCCCGCGCCGGCCCCCTGTCGGCGTGGCGGGGCCGCACGTGCGGGCGGGCTCTGCCCAACTCACCCCTACTCGTCCTTCGTCGCGAAGCAGAATCGCCACTTCGCGCAATAGCAGGGTGCCACGCGGAGCACGGGTGTGGATTCGGCCCGTTTTCGCCGAGATCCGGGCGTCTTGAGACCCACACGAAACCCGCCCCCGAGTGGTTGTCATTGACTTTGGCCGGCTTTTGTGCTATATTCCACCGGCGATCAGGAGGCCGGGGCCTGCTTGGCAGGTGCCGGCAACCTGCTGAATCTTGATAACCAGGCAGTTCCTTCGAGTGGCTAGGCTATAGCCGCCACCATCACAGCTTGTCTCCCCATGCACAACCGGCGGCAGCGGATGAAAGGAGGTGAAAGAGAGCCTTGGCAGCCGCAAAGCCGGGTGGGGTGGCAATAAGCCGGAACAGGTAGCGCGAACGGAGAGCGAGAGGAAACACGGAAACTCTGGCATCCTCCCTAGCGCAGCCCGATTCGGCGCATTCAGGCAGAGGCTAAGGAGGAGAATAATGAAGCTAGCCTTGGGAATAGTCGCGATCTGCGCGCTATTCCTCGTTGCAGCAACCACACCAGTCATGGCCCAGGGCGCGTTCTCGGACGTTCCGAGCGACCACTGGGCGTATGACGCTGTCCAGGAGCTGGCCGCGGACGGGCTCATCATCGGCTACCCTGACGGGCTGTACAAGGGTAACCGGGCCATGACCCGGTATGAGTTCGCCATGGCCATCTCCCGCATCAAGGAAAAGGGCGGTATGGTAGGGCCCGTCGGTCCTGCCGGCGCCCAGGGCGAACCCGGTCCTGCCGGTGCTGGGGACGGAGCGGCGCTGACCGAGCGCCAGGCGCAGTTGCTCCAGCAGTTGCAGGACGAGTTCATGCCGGAGCTCAGCCAAATCCGCAGCGACCTCGACGACGTGACGATGCGCGTTGACGATCTCGAGGCGATGATGGGCACCGGCCCCAAGACGCCGAAGATCAAGGTCGACGGCGACATAGTCTACCGCACCGGCTTCTACGGCACCGATCTCAAGCCCATCGGGGGCGACACCAACCCCTATCCGGGCGTGATCGGCCTGGCCAAGGACGCCTACAAGGCCAGCAACTTCGGCACCATGGTGACCACGATCAACCTCGCCGGCCAGATCAACGATGACGTGATGGTCAACGTGACCCTGCTGGCGGAGCCGCGGACCAACTTCCCGGACGAGGTGTCCGATCCCACGTGGAACCTTTCTCTCGGCCTGATGGACGTGGTGCGCGTGGACGAGGCATGGGCCAAGGTCAACTCCAGGTTCATCGTGCCCCTCACGGCCAAGGTCGGCAAGCAGTACTTCAAGGCCAACCAGGGCCTGGCGCTGGACAACGGCCTCTTCGCCCTAAAGGCGATTGACGTGGGCGTTGGCGCCGGGGGCAATATGATGCTGCACGGCATCTACGGCCAGTTCGACCGCGAGGCGTTCGGCGGCGTGATGGTCACGCCGCCCAGCTCCGTGTCCAACGAGGGCCAGGACATCTTCGGCGCGAGCACCCTGACCATCCCGGTCGGGGGCTGGACCGTGACCGGCGTGTATGTGCACTCCGGCATCAACAGCCAGCGCGTGTGGTCGGTCGGCGCGGAGGGCAAGCTCCTCAACCGCGCGATTACCGCCGAGTTCGCCCAGGCGCTGCGCGATTCGGCGAACAGGGACATCAACAGCGAGGACAAGGCGTGGGTGCTGGGGGCCAACCTGCTCGACACCACCAACCTGACCCTCGGCGCCAAGTACGGCCAGTTGGACTATAATTTCATTGACGGTGCGAACCTGTCGGCGCTGGTTCCCTACGCCGCGGTATCGCCCCACGACATTGACTGGGTTGACCGGCCGCTGTTCCTGGATCACAACAACATCGCCCGCGGCTGGGAGGTCAACCTCGCCTACCGCGGCCTCGCCAACGGCACCATGCCGATCATGGTGCGCTACTATGACGGTGATCAACTGGTGTCACCGGGCGTGTACGGCAATGGCGATGCGGTGTGGACCGTGAGCGTGTCCAAGCAGCTCGCCCAGGACGTAATGGCGACCCTGCTCTACGGGCGCCGCGAGGTCGAGAATACCGTCGTTGCACCCGGCGCGGATCCGATTCAGGTTGTGCGCGGGGAGCTGGCGGTCAAGTTCTAGGACAGTGCGGTTCCGCGGGCGGCCAGCCCGGTTGCCCGCCACGGAGAATACAACCCCCCGGAGTCGGCTCCGGGGGGTTGTTGTTTGTGCCGGGGCGGGGCGATTGAAGTTCGGCCGCGGCGACCAACCGCAGACGCCCGCGCTCACAGTTCCGACTGAGTCCCCTCTCCCCGGGGGTGTGCTGCTAACCACCTGCCTCCTGCCGGCGCTCCTGCCGATTGAGGCGTTTCATACGCGCGCGAGCATATCCCTTGGCGCCCTTCTTGGTCGAGTGGTACTTCCCGCGCGGCAGGATCACGCGGCCGAACTTGAGGAGGTATCGCTGCTGCTTGCGCATGGGCTCAGAGCACCCTCGGGGATGCGGCCGGCGGGCCTTGGGGAGTATAGCCGCCAGCAACCGGCGCCGTCAATGCCGTCCCTCAAGGCGGCGGATGTCGTACGCGCGTCACACGCATCATCCCGTTGTCCCGCCCGAGCCACCATCTGTGTGGAATAACACGTTGCGGCAGTGGTACGGGGAGTATAGTGGTGACGGGAAGATCATGAGCGATTGCGAGCATGAGTGCAAGCATGGTGGGCGCGCCACGAAGGTGCTCATCGTTGATGATGACGATGAAGTCGCGCGCACGCTTCAGTCCATGGTCGAGCGCCAGGGGTTCGAAGCCGTGCGCGCCGAGAACGGGGCGGTGGCGCTGCAGAAGGTCCAAGCCGAGCGGCCGGACGTGATCCTGCTCGACATCGTCATGCCGGTGATGGACGGATTCCAGTTGCTGGCGGTGCTGCGGCAGATGCCGGAGGCGCGGGACATCCCGGTGATCGTCCTCAGTGTGCGCAGTGACGATGCCACGGTCAGTGCCGCGTGGCAGGGCGGCGCCACCCTCTACCTGCCCAAGCCGTTCTCCTCGCGCGAGCTGATGACGGTGCTGCGGCGCGTGATCGCGGTGGCGGATGACCTGCGGGACAACGGGGCGCGGCAGCCGGCCCCCACCGGATCGGGATAACCGGCTCCGCGCCGCGGCCACCCCACCCGGCGCAGACCGGAAAGACGTTGGCCGGGAGCACCCGCAGACGCCGGGTCCGGCAGGCCGCCATTCCTTCCCCGATGTGCTCCCGATGCCCTTGCTTGACCCCCTCGCGGCATGCGCGGGGCCGGGTGAGCGTCCGCGTTACCTCGCTCGATATACCCGCAGCGGCCCGGCGGGCAAGCCGCGGCCGGCGGCGCGGCTCTCCGGCTTGCTCGCCGACCAGGTGCCGACGAGGGAGGATGGGGCCTGGGTCTGCTGCCAGTCCCCGCCGGCGGTGGTAGCGCTCACGTCGCCGGCGACGACCATCCCCGTGCCGTACCAACTGTCGTCGGCGAGCAAGCTGTAGTCGCCGCCGGATTGCACCGGCGGTATGAGCAGGTTGGGCGCGGCGAAATAGTCGGTCTGCGCCTGGCCTTCTTCCTTGAGCATCACCACCGCGTCATCCACGCGGAAGTTCATGACGGCGATCGTGCCCTGGCGGTCGCCGGAGTAGGTGCCCATGTAGCAGCCCAGGGGATAGATGGCATAGGAGAACCCGCGCCAGGTGCCGCTGCCGATGCCCTGGGCCGTGAACTCGCCTTTGACGTTCGAGCCATCGGGGAAGTTGCCGAAGGCGCCCGTGAGGGTGAAGCTGCCGGCGTCCTGGGTGCCGTCGCCGCTGACCATGGTGCCGGACGCGGTCAGATTGTTGGACGCGTCCACCACCCCGGTGAAGAAGAAGTCGTGCTCGACGACCGGCGCGCTGAAGAAGCCCGCCCCCTCCACCGTGCGATCGGCGCGCACTACCAGCCCCAAGTTCGCCACCAGCTCAGTGGTGCCGTTGATGGTCATGAAGGCGTCGCCCAGGTATGAGCCCACCACCACCACCGGCACCGGCGGGGTGACGGCGTTCCCCCCGCCGCATCCCGCGACCACGGCCGCGAGAATCACGGCGCACGCGGCAAGCATGAAGCGCATAAGCAATGACCTCGGCCATAACGGCTAATGTTGGTATTCGCCGCGGGAGCGAATAACCCCTGGTGCCGTTGATGGCCATGGCATACGAAACAGGAGCCGGTCCCGCCGCGGTTTAGACGGCGCCCAGGGATCATGGTTCCCCGAGTAGGAGATGCGCGCGGCGCATTGAATTCTGAGGCAGGGCGGCGTAAGCGCGTGTGGCCGGGCGTGTGCGGCGCCCGCCGAGGCGGGCACCGGCGCGCAAAGCGCCCTCGCCCGCACAGGGAGGCGAGTGTGACCAGCAAGACCAAGCGAATCTTCAACACGCAACAGGAGGTGATGGCGCGGCTGGCGGCGTCCACGCGTCCGCTTGCATTCAGGGCGAGGAATGCGGCGCAGTGGCGGCAGTGGCAGCGAGCGCTGCGCGCAGCGCTCAAGCGCGAGCTGGGGCCGATGCCGGGACCGGTGCCGCCGCGGGCGGAGGTGCTGGAGCGCACGCTGCTGCGGAAGTACGTGCGCGAGAAGGTGGCCTTCAACTCGGAGGCTTTCGCCTCGGTGCCGGCGTGGGTGCTCATTCCATCGCCACTGCGCCGGGGGGAGCGCCGGCCGGCGGTGATGTGCCTGCACGGGCACGGCATCGGCAAAGACACGCTGGTCGGCCTGGGCCTCGAAGGCGGGCAAGAGGATTACCAGCACCGCATAGCCTGCCGGCTCGCGGAGCGCGGATACGTGACAATCAGCCCCGACTGGCGCGGCTTCGGTGAGCGCGCCGAGCCCGAGGAATGGGTGCGGCCGGGGCGCGACAAGTGCAACGTGGGGTATTTCGCCGAGGGTTATTTCGGCTATCAGCGCCTGGCGCTGCAGATCTGGGACGGCATGCGCACGCTGGATTACCTGCTGACGCGGCCGGAGGTTGACAGCCGCCGCATCGGGTGCATCGGCTGCTCCTTTGGCGGCACGATGACCACGTATCTGTCGGCCCTCGATCCCCGCATCGGCGCCGCCGTCATCGCCTGCTACGTGAGCACCCTGCGGGATGCGCTGGCGCGCGCCAACTTCTGCGGCGCGCAGTACATGCCGGGGCTGGCCAAGTACGCCGACATCCCGGAGGTGATGATGCTGACCGCGCCGCGGCCGCTGATGATACAGGCGGGAGACCGGGATTCGTGCTTCACCATTGACGTGGCCGCTCCCGCGGCGCGGCGCGTGCAGCGCGCGTACCGGGTGCTCGGGATCGCCGACCGCTGCTGCATAGACATCTTCCCCGGCGAGCACGAGATTGACGTGGAGCCTGCGCTCGCCTGGTTCGACCGGTGGTTGGCCGGCCCGGGGGCAAGCTCTGCCGGCACAATAGCCGAGCGTCCTTAGGTTCGTTCACAAGCCAGGGAGAAAGGCCTCGCCATGATACGCTACGAGAAATTCCAGCCGCTGGACAACGCGCGGCTTGCGCTCAATTACCTGACCTCGATGGTGGACGAGCGCTACGACAACCTGCCCTTCTGGCGGGTGGCGCCGCACGTTTACCCCGCCTTCGCCAAGCATTGCCGCGTGGATGACGCGGAGCTGGTGGCCTCGTGGTACGAGGGGCTGAGCGCGGCGCGCGCCATGCTGGGCACCGACGACGGCGCGCAGGTGCAGGAGAGCTTTCGTCGGCACTTGATGAAGTCATGGGGGGAGCAGGGCCTGCGCTTCCACCAGCCCTACCCGTGGTCGTACACCATACACAGCTCCTTCCACGAAATGGCCTACGTCCTATCGGCGCTCAACCGCTTGCTGCTGGATCGCCCGGATGACCGCGAGGCCGAGCGGCGCGCCGCGGGGCTGGTGCGCGGGCTGCGGTCGCTGGTCATCCAGCGCCAGGTGCGCACCTTCTGGTGCGGCGACTTCGAAGAAGCGGACCCGCTCTACGAGTTCCCCAACGACGTGTATCTGGCGGGCCGGGGGTTCGATCTCACTCGCCACACCGGCCGCGGGGAGCAGCCGATCCGCAATGGCGCGATGCTGCGCCCGCTGGTGGTGCGCTGGGAGCGCACCGGCGACGAGGTGGCGCTGGACCTGGCGCGCGGCATCGCCAACCATCTGCTGGGGGTCTCGCGGTACTTCAACTACCGCATGGAGTTCTTTGGGCACGTGCACTCGGCGGTGTGGGTGGCCTCGGGGCTGGTGCGGCTGGGGCGGCTCACCGGGGAAAGCCGCTACCTGGCCAAGGGCAAAGCCATCTTCGATTACGTGCGCTCGCTGTCGTCATCCTTCGGCTGGGTGCCGGAGTTCGCGCAGTGGCATCCCATGACCGAGGAGCACACCGAGACCTGCTGCATCAAGGATATGATCGAGTGCGCCGGCGAGCTGATAGACGCCGGGCACGAGGAATGCTGGGAGGTGCTGAACCTCTTCGCGCGCAACCAGCTGGTGGAGAACCAGATCAAATCCGGCGGCTTTGTGGCATGTGACAATACCCTCCAGGACACGGTGGACGAGACCTTCCGCGACATTGACCGGCGAGTGGTGGGGGGCTTCTCCGGCGGGGCCGAGCCCAACTCGATCTCGTTGAAGCGTTTCCGCGCGGTCGCCGGGTGCTGCATCGGCACCGCGCCGCAGGCACTGGAGATGGTGTGGGATCGCGCGATCTCGTACGGGAGGGGGCGGGTGACGGTGAACCTGCCGGTGGACAAGCGCACCCCCGCCGCCGCGGTGGCAATGGGCTATCCCAACGAGGGGCGCATCGCCGTCACCGCTCGTCGCGACTGCGATGTCGCCATCCGCCTCCACCCGTGGATGGGCGCGGGCGTCGCCGGGTTCGTCAACGGCCGCCAGCGCCGCTTCCGGCGGGAAGGCGGGCTCGCGGTTTTCGACCGCGTGCCGCGAGGAGCCACGGTCGAGCTGCGGCATCCCCTGCGCGCCCGGAGAGTCAAGGAATGGGCGCGAGCCCGCACCTTCACCGTCATCTGGCGGGGGCCCGACGTGGTGGACATCCTGCCCCGGGGCGCCCACATCCGCCTGTACCAGCGCGTCGAGGGTGCCCGCAAGCTCTACCCCAGGCCTTCCAAGCAGCGAGGACGTGAGCCGGGCTTCGTCGCCGCGCCAACCCAGCAGAAGCAGTGACCCTGATTAGGGTGTGACCGATTCTCGTTGGTGGAGTTGACCGGAGAGGTGGCGCCGTGCATCCCACGTGGAGCATACGCGCCCTCGCCTGTGTCATCTGGCGCTCCGACGAGGCGGGTCGCCCACACGGCCGGGGCGGCCATGCTCCATGGGTTGAGCCTCATCCCAACTTCTCGCGGTCCCACCCCCTGATTAGTGTCTATTGACACCCGGTGACGGTGTGCGGTATTCTTTATGTTCAACCCAGGGGCGGGGGTGAGGCGATGACAGAGGACGCCGCGCGCGAGGAAGGGCTGAGTTTCGACGACGTGCTGCTGGTGCCGCAGCACACCGAGGTGCTGCCGGCCGAGGTGGATACTTCCACCGTCCTCACGCGCGACATCAGCCTGCGCATCCCGCTGGTCAGCTCCCCCATGGATACCGTTACCACCTCCCGCCTCGCCATCGCCCTGGCGCGTGCGGGCGGCATCGGCATCATCCACCGCAACCTGGCTCCCGCGGTACAGGCGGAGGAAGTGGACCGCGTCAAACGCTCCGAGCACGGGATGATCCGCAACCCCATCACCCTCTCCCCCTCCCACACCGTGCGCGACGCGCTCGACGCGATGGCCCGCTACCACATCTCCGGCGTGCCCGTCACCCGCCGCGGCAAGCTGGTGGGGATCATCACCAACCGCGACGTGCGCTTCGAGGACGACTACTCCAAGAAGATAGACGGCGTCATGACCAAGCTCCGCCTCATCACCGGCCGCGAGGGCATGACCCTGGACGAGGCCAAGGCGATCCTGCAGAAGCACAAGATCGAGAAGCTCCCCATCGTTGATGACAAGCAGCGCCTGCGCGGACTCATCACCATCAAGGACATCGAGAAGATTCGGCAGTTCCCCGACGCCACCAAGGATGCCAACGGGCGCTTGCGCGTGGGCGCCGCGGTGGGCTCGTTGGTCGGGCTCAAGGAGCGGCTGGCCGCCCTCGTCGAGGCCGAGGTGGACGTCGTCGTCGTGGACAGCGCCCATGGGGATTCGCGCGGGGTGCTCGAGGCGGTGCGCCACATCAAGGCGGCGCACCCCGGGCTGCCGGTGATCGCGGGCAACGTGGCGACCGCCGAGGGCGCGCGTTCCCTGATCGAGGCGGGCGCGGACGCGATTCGCTGCGGCGTGGGTCCGGGCTCCATCTGCACCACGCGCATCGTCGCCGGCATCGGCGTGCCGCAGCTCTCCGCGATCATGGACTGCGCCCGCGCGGCGCGCCCCAGCGCCATCCCGGTGGTCGCCGACGGCGGCGTGCGCTACAGCGGCGACATCGTCAAGGCGCTGGCCGCGGGCGCCTCTACGGTCATGATCGGGAGCCTATTCGCGGGCACCGACGAGAGCCCCGGCGACATCGAAGTCTACCGCGGGCGCAGCTTCAAGGTTTACCGCGCCATGGGCTCCATCGGCGCCATGAAGGCGGGCTCCAGCGACCGCTACTTCCAGGTGGACGAGAGCGCGCTCGTGCCCGAAGGGGTGGAAGGGCGCGTACCCCATCGCGGGCCGCTCACGGCGACCGTGCACCAGCTCATAGGCGGGCTGCGCTCGGGCATGGGCTACTGCGGCGCCGCGACCCTGGGCGAGCTGCGCGACCACGCCCACTTCGTGCGCATCACCTCCGCCGGCTGGCGCGAGAGCCACCCCCACGACGTCTGGATCACCAAGGAAAACCCCAACTACAGCTCCTTCTTCGCGCCCGAGCGGTTCGTGGAGGACTGACCCGCATTATTCCGAACCCTTCGCTTACGTCATCCTGAGCGATAGCGAAGGATCTCGGTCGGCTCAGGATAAACTCCGTGAAGAACCTCGCCTCCGCATAGCAGATTCCTCGCTTCCCCCTTCGCCAATGCGATGGCGGCCTCCGAAGAAGGGTTAGCCATCTATCCGCCCATCTCGGCGATCGGCGGCGGACCGCCGTCGCCCGCTACGAAGAGATGATCCAAATGTGGGAGACTATGCTGGGCCGTCAGGGCTTTCGACAGCCGAGATGAGAGAGACGATTTCTCCCTACGTTCTGAACCACTCGCCGGCAGACCTGCAGCGGGTTCACAGGATAAGCCATTGAACCCCTGGGATGTGGTTTCTCGGGGGGCGAGCAGAGACCGACCCAGGTGCTGTGTTCGCTGCCATCGCGACTCACGAGTGAACCATCCGCGCATCGGCGGTGTCCATAGCTGATAGGGGGCCCTCGGCCGCGCCGGCCCAAGAAGGGAGCAGCATGACGACAAGTCGCTCGCCGTGGCTAGAGGTGTTCGCGCAGCCAGTCGACCCGCAGGGCCTGGCCCTTTCGCCCGACGGCGCGCAGGTGGCCCTGCTGTATATGCGGGGTCCCCAGCCCTGCCTTGGCATCTTCGACGTCAGCACCGGTCAGGTTATTCGCGAGATTGTGCTCTCCTGCGGTCGGCCGGGGGGCCTGAGCTGGTCGCCTGAGGGGTCACTGCTGGCCTTCTATGCGTCCAGCAGAGATGCCCCGACCTCCCACATTCACGTGGCCGACCCGCTTTCAGGTGACGTGCGTGACCTTACGCCAAACCTGAGTCGGGTCGCCTTCATCCCGAGTTGGTCCCCGGGTGGGGATCGGCTGGCCTTCTCGGCCTATACTCCTCCGACGGGTACCGAGAAGCCGCAGGTGTTCACGGTCGACCTTGCCGGTGAGGTCCGCCAGTGGACCTCCGGCGAGCTGGGCAGCATGCGGCCTATCGTCGCTCCGGACGGCACGACAGTCGCCTTTCTGCACGGCGGCGAAGAGCGCCTCTGGCTGCTCGACCTCCCAACGGGCGCTGCGCGGCCGCTCCTGGCGGAGGGCTCGTACGACCTCCACCACGGCTGCTTTTGTCCCGATGGCTCCCGCCTGGTCGTGACGCAGTTCTGCGGCGACTACATGGAAGTTGCCGCGATGGTCGAGGTGGCCACTGGGCACGTGACGCCCGCCACGCCGCGCGTGCACGAGCTCACCAGGTGTTCGTGGTCTCCCTCCGGCGCCTGCATCTCGTTCGTGCGCGACCGGCAGCACGTGGTGCTCGTGTCGCCGGAGGGAGAGACGCTTTGCGAAGCGGCACTCGGGGGCGGTCGCGTCATGGCCGGGTTCTCTACTTCACCTGTGTGGGCGGCGAAGGCCGACGTGCTGGCCGCGATGGACGAGCAGGGCAACGCGTGGGTGGGAAACGTACGCATGCCGTTCCGACAGATCACGTTCTTCCCTGCGGTGAAGCCCTTACCGTGCGAACCGGCGGAGGTGAGCTACCCCAGCAGCGATGCAGTGGAGGTCCCAGCGCTGCTGCTGGTACCACCGGTGCCGTTGTCCGGCCGCGCCATCGTCTGGGTACATGGAGGCCCCGGGGCGACGGTGTGGCGTGACCTTATTACACTGCCGCACCTTCGTAGGTACTTGGAGGTTATGCTGCAGGCGGGCTTCGTGGTGCTGGCGCCGGACTACCGAGGCTCGTCAGGTCATGGTGAGGAGTGGCAGTCGGTCCCGCCCGAACAACGCGGGATTGTGGATGTGGACGACGTTGCCGCCGGGGCGCGCTACCTTGTAAGCCGCGGCCTGGCGAAGCAGCGTTCAGTGGCCGTGGCCGGCTATAGCTTTGGCGGCTACCTCACGCTGATGTCGCTCGCCCGACATCCAGACACCTTCGCGTGCGGCGTCTCGCTCTATGGAGTCCTCAATCCAAGGCGGCAACCGGGCGCCTTCGGGGCCAAGTTCGGGGACGAGATCCCAGAGGAGCGGCTGGCTCGCCAGTCGCCGCTGCTGATGATGGACCAGGTGCGCGCCCCTCTCCTCATCACCCACGCAGGGCAAGAGAACATGGCCACCGAGGAGGAGGTGAGACGAATCCAGGGGGCGCTCACGCAGCATGGGGGCATCTGTGAAGTCACCATCTTCACCGACGACACGCACGGCTTCCCCCTGCATACTGAAGAGGCATGCGAGGCGTTGGTCGCGTTCTGTCGGCGTCACTTGGGAGGTCGCATCTGAAGGACGAGCGGGCTGGACGGCACGGAGTGCCACGGGCTTCCTCCCACGTAGCGTGCTACCGGGGCCCACCAGCGATTGAAGATGGTATTGACACCTGGCCCGGGGCCAGTAGAATAGGCCCAACCGAACAGCGCCTGCCATCATCGCGCAGATACGGCGGGGTCTTCCGGTGTTCATGCGAAAGCGTGACCGCCGGGGGAGCCCGCCTTCCTTCTTGCGAAGCGCTGCGCAGACCAGGGGCCACTGGCATGCCTTGCCTAAACCGTTAGGGGCGCACGGCGTGCGCCCAATCACAGGCGAGGGTGCCCGTGCCACATTGGGGGGTGCGACAATCCCCACGGAAAAAGGTCATACCCGCGTCAGGTCGGTCCCGCTTCTGCCCCGCCCGGCTCCTTGAGCTTCTTCAGCAGCTCCGCCAACCGCAGAGGGCGGGGGCAGCGCGCGGACACCTCGGGATGGGTCGCCAGGTACTGGATGTACTCGACCTGGCGGGGAAAGGCCAGGCAGGTTTCCGCAACCCGCGGCCCCGGCGCGGCGTCCGCGTCCGCGCCGGCTTGGGGATCGGGCTTGAGCAGATATAGGAAAACGGCGGACTGCGGCCACGCGATCCACTTGGCGCCGGTGCGGATCACCCTCACCTCCTTGCCCGCGAAGGGGTCATGAGCGATGGCGCGCGAGGTCGGGAACTTGTCCATCATCGCCGAGATCGCGCAGGCGCAGTTGCAGTATGAGTGGTCCTTCTGCGCCGCGAAATCGGTGACCACGACCTCGAGCTGGTCCACGATTGCCGCATTGCACTGCTCGCAGCGACGAATCTCGGAATCGCCGGCGGCAAACATCATTGCCGTTTGCGCGAGCATCACCGCGGCACAGATGACGGCCAAGCTTGCCATTGACCTGTTCATCTCGACCTCACATCTTCCGCGCGACGACGAATACCACCGGTGCGAAGCGCCGCAGCCAGGAATGGCGCATCGCCCCATCGAGGAGACGCAACACCGGCACCGCCGCGCCCGTCTTCACCCTTCGTGGCAGGTAGAAATGACCGATCACGCGTTCCACGCGTAACCCCGCGGCGCCGTACGCGCGCGCGATTTCACCCCACGAGTACCAGTGCGTATAGACCTTGCGAAAGACCCCGCGCCCCGTCAGGTTCACCACGGCCCCGACGGGCAGCGCGCCGCTTAGTAGATTCGGGAAATTGGCTACCAGCACACCGCCCGGCGCGAGCACGCGGCCGATCTCTTGCACCGCTTGCGCGAACGGCTCCAGGTGGCTGAACATATTGACCGACAGCCCCGCCTCGAACTCGCCGTCGGCAAACGGCAGCGCGGCGGCGCTGGCGCCGACCAGCCGCACGCCGTCGCGCAGACCCATCGCCGTCAGCCGCTGGGCGGTGGTCTTCAGCATCTCCGCCGAAATATCCACCGCGGTCACGCGAGCGCCGCGCCGGGCCAGTTCGGCGGTGAAGCGCCCGCTGCCGGGGCCCAGCTCGATCACCCGCTTGCCGCCGAAATCGCAACCATCGAAGACGACCTCCTGCTGCGCCCGGGCGATGTAGCGCCCCACCGGGCTCTGCCAGCGCATGCCGTCGTAATGCGCCGCCTCCCGGTCATAGAAGACCGCGGTCTCGCGCACCGCGCGATCGCTCTGAGTCGCCGGACTCTCGGGGGCGGGGCGTTTGAGTATCTCCAGAAACAGGCGCTCGGTCTGCTCGGCGACGGCGGCGAGGCTGAAACGCTCGACCACCGCCGCGCGCGCGACGGCGCCCATCTGCTCGCGGGCGGCGCGGTGCTGCCAGGCGGTGATGATCCCCTCGGCCAGGCTCTGCGGGTCATCCGGCGCGGCAAGCCAGCCGTTGACGCCGTGCTCGACCAGCTCCGGCACCGCGCCCACGCGCGTCGCCACCACCGCCGTGCCCGCGCTCATCGCCTCCAGCAGGGCGAGGGGATAATCGGAGGGGCCGTCGGTGCTGCGGAAGGGGATGACGAGGGCATCGGCCGCCGCCATAAGTTCGGGCATGTTAGCGATGAAGCCGAGCTGGATGATGCGGTCGCCGACCCCCAGCTCCTCGATCAGCCGGGTGATGCGCGCTTGCGTATCATCGCGCCCGGTGCGATCGAACTCGAGGGTGACGACCAGGCGCACCGCCGGCAGCTCCCGCGCCACGCGCCCCAGGGCTTCGATCAGCACATCGAGGCCCTTGGCCCGGGCCACGCTGCCCACGAACAGCAGCAGTGGCTGATCGGGCGCGAAACCCAGGTTCTCCCGGACCCCGCGGCCGTCGCGCTGGGGGCTGAAGGCGTCGGTATCCACCGGCGGCGGGATTACCGACAGCGGTGTTTCCGTGATGCCGTGCTCGCGCAGCGAGGCGGCGACATTGTCGCTGATGGCGATGATCGCGCACAAGCCGCGCGTCGCCCGCCCCCACAGGAATGCCGAGCGCGAGGGGCGCAGCGGACAGTAGAGGGTATGCACCGCGCGGAGGCCGAGCGCGGCGCCGGCGGCGGCCGAGACCGCGCCATACTGCGCGAACCCGGAGTGGCCGTTGACGATATCGAATTGCGCGCCGTGCAAGGCCCGGGCGTTTCTCCGTACGCGCGCCAGGAACTCGATGCCATAGAGGGCGCTGCAACGGGGCGCGCGGACTCTCAGGGCCAGGTGCTCCACTCCTTCGGGCATGGCGAGGCAGCCGGCGGCCATATCATCCTCGCGCGAGTAGCCGGCCATGACGTGGACGCGGTGGCCGCGCGCGGCGAGTCCGCGGGCGACATTCATCATGCTGACGGTCGAGCCGCCGACGAGGACCCCTTCCTTGCCGATGGCCATGCGCGGCGCAATCAGAAGAATGTTCATCTGCGATATCGCATCTTCGGCGCTTGACGAAGTGCCGACCCGCTAGTGTAGTGTCCCGATGATGGCTTTACAATGGGCGACCTTCTCCAAGATAGCATCGACCTTTTTCGTCCAGACGAACGGTTTGGGATTCTCGTTGTTGACCCGGATGAAATCTTCGATCGCCGCGACGAGTTCCGGGA
>DATLAK010000161.1 GCA_035527535.1 Armatimonadota bacterium | reverse complement strand
TGCCGACACCACCATCATGATGTACACCACCAGCAGCTCGCGCCCGCTGAGCGCCCACGCGTGGCGCAGCCGGCGCAGCAGCGTGTTGAGACCGGCGACGAGGAAGAGGAAGAAGAGCACCGGGCCCACGGGAAGGTAGTTGATACCGAGGTTCGATCCCGCCATGACCAGATTGGTGTATGGCGTCGCCACCGCTAGGATGCCGGTGCATGCCAGCCCCAGCAGGATCGCTCGCCAAGTGACACCGCTGGCATTCTGAGCGTTGCGAAACACTGCCATCGCCCTTCGGTGCAGATTTCCGCCGGCTGTATGTTCGGTGGTTGAGTGGGGGAGTCCTTCCCGGGCAGGGCGTCTGCGGCGGCGCGCCGGGCCGGGGGCTCCCGCCGGCAGGCTTCGCGCTCGTTGAAACCACCCGCTGGTCGTGCTATAATCGCGCTGGAGATGGCGCG
The DNA here is from genome assembly GCA_035527535.1 of Armatimonadota bacterium. Classification (NCBI taxonomy): domain Bacteria; kingdom Bacillati; phylum Armatimonadota; species Armatimonadota bacterium. The sequence goes on along the minus strand of DATLAK010000161.1, from coordinate 15,267 downwards.
CGTACATCCGAAGCTCATCACGGCGCTTGATTTCCCCACCCTGCGAGAGGCCGCGCAGATGGCGGAGAAGCTCGCGGGGTTGGTGCAGATGTTCAAGGTCGGCCTCGAGCTTTTCAACGCCGAAGGCCCGCCGGCGCTGCGCGCGATCAGCGACATCGCCGGCGCCGTCTTCTACGACAGCAAGCTCATGGACATACCCAATACCGTGGCCGGGGCGGCCGCGAGCATCGTCAGCGCTCGCGTTGCCATGTTCAATGTGCATGCATCGGGCGGGCGCGAGATGATGCAGGCGGCGGTGCGGGCGGCGGCGGACAAGGCCGCGGAGCTGGAGATCGAGCGCCCCCTGGTGCTGGGCGTGACCGTGCTGACCAGCATGGACGAGGCCGGGATGCGCGAGCTGGGGATCGCGCGCGGGATGCGCGAGCAGGTGCTTGCGCTCGCGCAGATGGCGCGGGAGGCGGGGCTGGACGGGGTGGTGGCCTCGCCTCACGAAATCGCGGACCTCAAGCAGGCGTGCGGCGAGGATTTCGTGGTGGTGACGCCGGGAGTCAGGCCCGACTGGGCCCCCCACGGCGATCAGAAGCGGGTGATGACGCCGCGACAGGCGGCCGCGGCGGGCGCCGACTATGTGGTGGTGGGACGGCCGATCACGCGCGCGCCGGACCCGACCGCGGCAGCGATGCGGGTTTCGCAGGAGCTGGCGAGCGCATGACCGAAGCCGAGGTGCTGCGGATACTCGCGGAGTGCGGAGCGATCCAGGACGGGCACTTCGTCCTCAGCTCGGGGCTGCACAGCGGGCGCTATTTCCAGTGCGCCCAGGTTCTGCAGTATCCGCAGCACACCGCGCGCCTGTGCAAGGAACTGGCCTTGCGCCTCAGGGGGGCGAACGCCCAAGTGGTGGCGGGGCCGGCGTTCGGCGGCATCATCGTCGCCTACGAGCTCGCGCGCCAGCTCGGCGTGCGCGCGGTGTTCGCGGAACGGCAGGAAGGCAAGCTGACCTTCCGCCGCGGGTTCAGCCTCGCGCCGGGAGAGCGCGTTGTCATCGCCGACGATGTCATCACCAAGGGCACCTCGCTGACGGAGAATGCCGACCTGGCGCGTTCCCTGGGGGCCGAGATAGTGGGCGCCGGGGTCATCCTCGATCGCAGCGGCAGCGCCGATTTCGGCCTGCGGCTGGAGGCGTTGGCGCACGCGACGGTGGACAACTACGCCCCCGAGTCGTGCCCCCTGTGCGCGCGCGGTCTGGCGCCGGCGAAGCCGGGATCCAGAATCTAGCCGGATTCGGCACCCCGGAATCCGGGGACGGGCGGCACTGACATGCGCGACGAGATCGAGCGGCTCATAAGCACGCGCATTGACGATCTAGTCAAGCTGGAGCTGGCCCTGTTCTTTCAGCGCAACCCGGGGTGCGTTGACCGCGTGGAGGGCATCGCGCGCCGCGTGCGACGCGATCCGCGCGAGGTGGAGGATGCGCTGTGCGCCCTCGCCGACGGCGGCGTCCTCTCGCGCTTCGAGCTCGGCGGCGGCAAGTACGTTCTCTACGGCTTCACCAGCGACCCCGAGATGCGTTCCCTGCTCGACAGCTTGAGCGCGGCCTATCACGATGACCCCTCCGCGCGCGTCCACATCGTTAAGCGCCTGATGGGCCTGGGCCGGTAGGCCGCCGCGAATGCGTGCTCGCCGCTGCTGGTGATCGCGCCGAGGTCGGATGGATCCGCCCACCGGTGGGACTGGCGCCGCCATCGGGTCGGGCTTCGGCGTTGGGCTACGTGTAGCCGTCAATCCGGGTGTCCGCCCACGGCGTATCCTGGACCAGGAGACCCGCGTCAGGGTTCGCCGGCATCTGGTGGCGAGGGTAGGTCCTCCAGTCATCCCCGTCGAGCGCGTCGGCCTCCCCGGCCGATCGCAGATAGCCGATGATTTGCTCCCGCATTTGCCGTCGGGCCGCTTCGGCGAAGTGGACCTCGGCAAGGTTCCTGCTCTCGAGGGGGTCCTGCTGCCGGTCGAAGAGGTACTCTCGGTTGTCGGGGGCGCTATACGCATACTTCCAGCGCTCGCCGACGATGGTGTAGATTGCCTGGGCAGCGCGTTGGTACTGAGAGTAAACGTACTGGCGCGGGCTGCGTCCGGCCGCGACCGCAGCCAGGTCTTCCCCATCCAGCGGGGTCGAAGGCCCGGGGATATCGGCGGCGGCAAGCATGGTGGGCATGACGTCCACGAGGCTGACCGGGCTGGCGCAGCGCAGGCCCGCGGGGAAACGCCCGGGCAGGCGCGCGAGCATAGGCACCCGCGCGCAGGCGTCATGCATGCTGCGCTTGCCGAAGCAGCGGTAATCCCCCAGCAGCTCCCCGTGATCCGAGGTGAAGATGACGAGGGTGCGCTCCAAGTGCCCGCTTTGCTCCAGCGCCTGCACGATGCGCCCGACCTGGAAGTCAATGAACGAGATGGCGGCGTAGTAGTAGGCCTTGAGGCAGCGCACAAGGTTCTGGTCAAATCCCTGGTCCCGGTACTTGTAGCGGTTCTGCACCCGGTTGATTGCGGTGTGCAGCGCCTCCCAGTCCGCGGGAACGTGGGGCAAGGGCATCAAGGGCGCCCGGTAGAGCTTGTGCCAGGGGCTCGGCGGAGAGAACGGCGGGTGAGGATGAATGAAGCTGCAGAACAGCAGCCAGGGCTGCGGGGAGCCGGCCTGCTCGGTGATGAAGGTTCGAGCCCGATCTCCGACCCACTGGGTGGGATGAAGCTCGGCGGGCATTTGCGCCGGCTGGGGGACGTAGTACATCTCCCCGCGGACCCCGTGCGGGTCACCGATATGGGCGAAGCCGTGCGCCTGCAGGAACTGCAGGTAGTCATCCTCGGCCGGCGCGGCCAGCAGCTCCTCTTGGCGTTCGCGCGCCTGAAACCCCCGCAGGGCGAAACGATCAGGCGTGAAATGACATTTTCCGATCCCGTGGGTGCGGTAGCCGGCCTGCGCCAGGGCCTCCATGAAAGACAGGCGCCCGTCCTCGGGCATGGGGTCCCCGTTGTCATAGCAGCTGCTGCGCTGGGGATACTGCCCGTAGTGGAGCGCGCATCGGGCCGGCACGCAGACCGGCGACGCGGAGAAGGCGCTGGTGAAAGACACGCCCTCGGCGCAGAGGCGATCGAGGTTGGGTGTGCGAATCACCGGGTTGCCAAGCGCATGGATGGTGTCGGCGCGTTGCTGGTCGGTAAAGATCACCAGGACGTTGACATGAGACATGGTTCGGCTCCTTTGGCGACCGTCAACAGGTCACGACAGGTCGAGCGCGCCCGCTTGCGCCAGCCGGACGACGCGCGCCAGGTCGTCGGGCCGGCCCATGTCGGAGCAGAAGCCCGCGAACTCCACCCCGCGAACGTCGTGCCCCGTCTCCACCATGCGCGCGATCCCTTGGGGCAGCTCGTATTCACCGCGCGCTGACGGCGGCAGCTCCTCCAGCACCGGCCACACCGGCGATGTCAGCACCATGACCCCGGCGCTGTTCCAGCGGGTCGCCGAAGCGCCCCGCGGCGGCTTCTCGACCAGGCGGGTAACCCGGTCGCCGTCGCGGTAGATCGCCGCGCCCTCCCAGGGATCCTCCACCGGATTGAGGCCGAGCAGGACCTCGCAGGGGTGCGCCTCGAAGCAGGCGAGCAGCTTGCGGTAGTTGCTGCGCGCGCACAGGATGTCGGCGAAGCTCATCACCAGCGGCGCCGGTGCCAGGTGCCGCTGCGCCAGCAAGGCCGCGGTGGCGGTGCCGGTCGGGCGCTCCTGTCGGCAGTAGCTGATCCGCAGGCCGGCGCCGGCAACGGCGCCGAAGCGCCGCTCTATCTGCTCGCCGAGATGGCCGACGACGACCACCGCGCGCCGGAGGCCGACGTCGGCGAGGCCGCTCAAGACGTGGTGCAGCAGCGGCGCGCCCGCGACCTCCAGCAGCGGCTTGGGCCGCTCACGGGCGACCGCGCCCATGCGCGTCCCTCGGCCCGCAGCCAGTATCATCGCCTGGTCAATCATGAGCCACCGCTCCATCAATTCCGCGCGGCACGCTCCGCATCCTCGGCGAGCACGATCACCGCGAGCGAGGACCGGCGGGATCGCTTCCGGTAGGTCTCAGGCCGTGCGCCGGCTGTCGAGCAGCAGGGTCACCGGGCCGTCGTTGTGAATCTCGACCCGCATGTGCTCGCGGAAGGCCCCGGTCGCGACCGGCAGGCCGGTTGCGCGCAGGCGCTCGACGAGGTGGTTGAAAAGCGGCGCTGCTTGCGCGGGTGGCGCGGCGTCGCTGAAGCTGGGGCGGCGCCCCTTGCGGCAGTCGCCGAGCAGAGTGAAATTGCTCACCGCCAGCAGCGCCCCGCCCACCTCCAGGGCCGACCGGTTGAGCTTGCCCTGCGCGTCCTCGAACACGCGCAAGCCGGCGATCTTGTCGGCCAGGTAGGCGGCGTCCTCCCCCGTGTCGCCGACCTCAACGCCGACCAGCACCACCAGCCCCGGGCCGATTTCGCCCGTCACCGCATCGCCCACGGTCACGCGGGCGCGGGCAACGCGTTGGATGATCGCGCGCACTCAGCCGCGCCCCCGCCTGCGGCGCGCGAGCGGGCTCTCCATCAGCACGCGGCCTTCCAGGGTAACGATGCGGGCGACGTCGTCCTCGATGATGCCCACCGTGGGCTGGGGCTTGCCGGCGTGCGACTTGGGCAGCGACGGACTGCCGGGGTTCACGAGTAGGGCGCCCCCGGCCCGCTCCAGCAGCGCAACGTGGGTATGCCCGGACACCAGCACGTCGAGGCTGTACCGCTCGGCGAGGCTCGCCATGCCCGGCACGGGGTCCTCGAGGCCGAACTCGGTGCCGTGGGTGACCATGATGCGCAGGCCCTCGATCACGATCAGGGCGTAGGGCGCCTGGACGGGGAAGTCCAGCACGAGCTGATCCACCTCGGAATCACAATTGCCGCGGGCGATGACGACCGGCGCCGGAGCGTGGTTGATCAGCTCCGCCAGCTCGGGCGGCCCATAAGCGGCGGTCAGCGGGTTGCGGGGGCCGTGATAGAGGAGGTCGCCCGCGTGCAGGATCAAGCCGGCCCCGGCAAAGGGCCCCTCCACCGCCGCCCGCCAGCCGCGCGTATCGCCGTGGGTGTCGCTGATGACGCCGATTCTCATGCTCGATAGCCCCTCGCAACCGGGACCGCGCGCGCACCGCCCGCTGCGCGGACACCCCGACGGGTCGCGGTGCTCCGGCTCATGAGCCCGGCGGCGCGGGCGCTTCTTCGGTCACGATCGGCATGACGTGCTGCGACCACCCGTCGCGCGTCGGCCGCCAGATGCGGAGGTTGAGCCTGGAGCCGACGGGTGCGGTGACAATGATCTGCAGCGCCTGGTCCACGTCCATGATCTGCGTATCGTCAATCTGCACAATGGTGTCGTAGCGGCGCAAGCCGGAGCGAGCGGCCGGGGCGCCCGCGGTGACCTCGCTGACGATGGCGCCGTGGTCGGTGGGCAGCCGGTGCTGGCGGGCGAGCTGCGGGGTGACGATGGTGCGGGCGAAGCTGATCCCGATCCAGGAGCGGCTGACGCGCCCGCGGGCGATGAGGTCGCCGATGACGCGCTTGGCGCTGTTGACGGGGGTGGCGAAGCCGATGGGCGCGGCTTCGGAGGCGACGTAGATGGCGGTGTTGATGCCGATGACGGCGCCGTTCTCGTCCACCAGCGGCCCGCCGGAGTTGCCGCGATTGATGTAGGCGTCGGTCTGGATGAGGTCCTCGTAGCGCCGCCGCTCCTCCTGGACGTAGATCGGGCGCCCCAGGGCGCTGACGACGCCGACGGTTACGGTGTGCTGAAGGCCGAAGGGGTTGCCGATCGCCACCACCCAGTCGCCCGGCTCGACGGTCGAGGAATCGCCGAGCACCGCCGGCTTGAGGTTGCTCTCGTCTATGTGGAGCACGGCGAGGTCGGAAGGCCGGTCGGCGCCCACCACCCGCGCGTCGAACTGGCGGCCGTCGGCGAGGGTCGCCACGATGCGCTGCGCGTTCTCGATCACGTGCTGGTTGGTGAGGATGTAGCCGTCGCCGCGGATGATCAAGCCGGAGGCGCTGCCCGCGCGCGGGACGATCTCCTCGAAGGGATCGCGGCCCAGGAAGTCGCCGAAGAGGCCGCCCCCGAAGGGAGACACGCGCTCCCGGACTTGCGTGTCAATGTTGACGACGCTGGGAATGACGGCGCGCGCGATGGGAGCGAATGACCCCGGGCCCGCCCGCTCGGGCGCCGCCGCCAGCACCTGGGGCATCCGCGACCACGCCCATTCGCCGCGCGGCGACGTCAGCCGCACGGCGGCGAGCCCGCCGACGAACCCCGCCGCCACCGCCCCGATGATGACGTAGGTCAGCTTGGCGCCGCGAGGTGCGCTGGTGTCCGGCATGAGATGGGCTGCGGGGGCGCGGGCGCCATCGCCGGCCCCGCCGCGCCGCCGCGGGATGTGAATTCGCATTACTTCCCCTTGCGCGGCAGGGCGCGCATGAGGTTGGCCATCTCCATGGCGCTGACGGCGGCGTCGAAGCCGCGGTTGCCGGACTTGGTGCCGGCGCGCTCGACCGCCTGCTCGATGGTGTCGGCGGTGACGATGCCATAGATCACCGGCACGCCGCTCTTCAGGCCCGCCTGGGCGATGCCCTTGGCGGCTTCGGCGGCGACGTACTCGAAATGGGGCGTTGCGCCGCGGATGACCGCGCCCAGGCAGATGACGGCGTCATACTTGCCGCTGTCGGCCAGCTTCTGCGCCACCAGCGGGATCTCGAACGAGCCGGGCGCCCAGGCGACCTCGATTTGCTCCGTTTGCGCGCCGTGGCGCTGCAGCGCGTCCATCGCCCCGCCCAGCAGCTTGCCGGTAATGAACTCGTTGAAGCGGCCGACGACGATGGCGAAGTTCAACCCCTCCGCCGTCAGCTTTCCCTCGTAGGTTTTCGGCATGTCGCTATCCTTTCGCCGCGGATTGACGCGGATGAACACGGATATGCAAATATGATGGGACATGTAATCGGCCGCATTTGCCTATCGCAGTCCTATGTAGGGGCCGGGCTCTGCCCCGGCCCGTTCGCGGGCCGATCAGGAGATCGGCCCCTACGTCCCAATTCGCGCGCGTCCGTGTCAATCCGCAGCTCATTCCCTCCGCTGCCTCTACTCCACCTCTAGTTGGTGCCCGAGCTTGTCGCGCTTCGTGCGCAGGTAAGGCGCGTTTTGCGCGGTCGGCGGCACCGCCAACGGCACCTGCTCGATAATCGTCAAGCCGTACCCCTCGAGCCCCACCAGCTTCTTCGGGTTGTTGGTCATGAGCCGGATGTGCTTGACCCCCAGGTCCACCAGCACCTGCGCGCCGATGCCGTAGTCACGCAAGTCCGCGGGGAACCCCAGCAGCTCATTAGCTTCGACGGTGTCGTGGCCGCAGTCCTGCAGCTCATAGGCCCGCAGCTTGTTCAACAGACCGATGCCGCGCCCCTCCTGGTGCACGTACAACAGCACCCCCCGCCCCTCCTCCTGGATCATGCGCAGCGCCAGCTCTAGCTGCGCCCCGCAGTCGCAGCGGCGAGAGTGAAAGACGTCGCCCGTGACGCAGCTCGAGTGCACGCGCACCAGGGTGCCGTCCCGGGTGACGTCGCCGAGGGTCAGCGCGAGGTAGGGATTCGTGTCCACCAGCGACTCGTAGGCGTGCGCGGTGAAATCGCCGAAAGGCGTCGGCAGGGCGGTGGTGGCGAGGCGGCGCACGAGCTTCTCGGTGCGCCGGCGGTACTGGATGAGGTCGGCGATGGTGATAAGCTTGAAGCCGTGATCGGCGCCGAAGCGCTCCAGCTCGGGCAGGCGCGCCATGCCGCCGTCGGGGTTCTTGATCTCGCAGATGGTGGCGGCGGGGCGCAGGCCCGCGAGGCGGGCGAGGTCAAGCGCGGCCTCGGTGTGACCCGAGCGGTGGAGCACCCCGCCGGGCTCGGCCATCAACGGCTGGACGTGGCCGGGGCGCACGAAGTCGTCGGCGTGGGCCTTGGGGTCGGCGAGCTTGCGGATGGTGGCGGCCTGGTCGGCGGCGGAGATGCCCGTCGTGGTGACGCCCTTGGCGTCCACGGTGACAGTGAAGGCGGTGTGATAGCGCTCGGTGTTATCGGCCACCATCAGGGGGATCTCGAGCTGCTGCAGCCGCCCTCGCTCCATGGGCACGCACAACATGCCGCGGGCATGCGTCTCCAGGAAATTGACCGTCGCGGGGGTGATGAACTCGGCGGCCATGATGAGGTCGCCCTCGTTCTCGCGGTCCTCGTCATCCACCACGATCACGAAATTGCCGGCGGCGGTCTCCGCCACCGCTTCTTCGATGGTTGCGAAGGGCATGGGTTACCTCGGCTTCCCTGGGCCGCGCACAGACACGGATGAACGCGGATGACGTACCCCACATTATATCCTGAAACGCGCGGCCGCGGGACGCGCGGCGCTGACAACCAGAGGGCGCGCCGGCGGGGGATGACCGGTCCCCGTGCCTGTCAACGCGCCGCGCACTCGGCGTGGCTCAGGCTGTCCGCAACTCTCCGGTCTAGACCGGCGGGACCGATGATCCGTCCGAAAACGAGGGGCAGAACGGCCCACCCCACATGCACTGGCAATCCAATGGCCATCAGCAGCCCCATTACGCCCCCGCAGAAAAAGGCCAGATTGGAAAGCGCGTGCCTCGCCCAGAGATAAATGCGTACCGACCAAGGGATGTCCGCGGAGCGCCGGACCAGCGTGGCCCAGTGACCTCTCTGAAACGGAGGCGGCGCGAACGACGACAGGCGATTCCCAGGCGGCCCCAGGATGCTGAAGGAGGCTGCGATTCCCAGCGCCCCCATGACGGCCACGACGGAGAACACCGCGAGCCAAACGAGGAATGCGAGTATGCCCAGGCGCAGTTCGACGGTCTCCCTCACCGCCTGGGGGTAGTGTGCCAGCCTCGAGTAGAAGAGGCTCTCGATGCGAGGCGCGCCAACAGTGACGCCCGCGACGGCGCCAAGGACGACCACGCATCCAACTGCTTGCGCGAGGCTCACCTCTTTGCGCCGGACGTCGAGCACCAGGAGGACGACGATGGCGATTCCGCACGCCACCGCAAGGGCGGCGAGAGTGATCGTAGCACCCTGGCTGTGCCATGGGCTCGTCACACGTGCCTCTGTAGCAAGGGCGTTCCGACGGCCATCACAGATACCCATCCTCCCCGAGCTGGTCGAGGCCCACTCGGTTCAGGTCAATGGGCGCGTTCTACGCGGATGCGGCAGGGTCTGGCGCCTCCGCCTGCGACTGCCGCGCCAGGCGGCGCGCCCGCGCATCGTAGAACGACAACTGCGACAGCACCAGACAGTAAGACAGCGGGAAGGCCATGTGAAACAACCACCACCCGCCTAAGACACCTGGGCCCTGGGTCAGCCCCAAGGTAAGCCCCAAGACAATGGCGCCAAAGTAGAGGAGCAGCCCTGCCATCACCAGACTCCCGAACCACACTTGAATTCGAGCCCATAAGGTGAGCTTGTCCCAGTGCTCGACGATGTTGGGGTATCCGCGAGAGAACACCATCAAGCGTAGAGCCCCGCCCCGGCGCAACCGCGGCAGCATGGCGAACGATCCGACGATCATCTCCAGCCCTAGGACGATCACGGCGCACGCTATCGCCGCCATGACCGCGTGGGACATCCAATGGAGGCCCGAGGATATTCGCCCACGCACGGGGAGCGGGTAGCGCGCAAGGAAAGGATGCAGCGCGCCGCTCTCGAACGCCATGGCCAGGAACATCAGCCCCATGGTGATGGCTCCGGCGAGGGCCCCGACCGCCAGCCACGGGCTTGCCTCTCTCCGCCGCACGCTGATCAGCACCAGCACGAAGACGCCGAGCAGCGCCGCTACCGCCACCAGACCGAAGATAAGAGCCGGCATGGGGCTGCGCCAGGGTGCTTCGTTCACAAGTACCCCTCCTCCCCCAACATCTCGAGGGTCAAGCGGTTACGATCACCGGGTACGCGGCACTTCACTCCCGGACTTGGTGGATCACAGTAACCTATGGAACTGATCGAGATCAAGCCGCGCCTGCTTGAGAATATGCGACAGCGTCGAACGTTTGACCGGCCGGTGCGCAGGAACCGTCAGTCTGAGTACTTCGCCGGCCACCGTCTTCTGCAGACGGATATGGCTGCCGCGCTGTCTGATTCCGGTCCAGCCGTCTCGCTCAAGCGCACGGATGATCTCGACGTAGCTCAGGCTTGGGACCCTGGTCAAAGGGTCAGTTCCTTGACCAAGCTGCCTTCCGCCGGGGCGGTGTCATCAAGGGGCTCCAGGTAAAGCTCGATGGCCTCGCGCGCGTTGCGCATGGCCTCGTCAATCGTTTCGCCCTCGCTGATACATCCCGGGAGCGCGGGCACCAGTGCCGTGTATCCGCCTTCCTCGCTGGGCTTCAGGACGACCTTGAATACCATGTCAATGGGACTCCATCCTGGAAATCCATCCTTGCCGCTGATTAGATTATATCATGCTTGATGACGAACCGGGCGACACAGACGCGGGGGCCTACTTGCGCCCAAACAGGTTTGCAGCGCCCACTGCGAACGCCAGTGCAATTGTCGCCACAACAACGACCGCGATATACCAGCCGGGAATGCGATCATGCCATCCGATCTCGCCGCCGCGGACACGTCGTAAACGCATGTGGGCAAGCGTCAGCACGGCGACCCAGGCCGCATAGGCGGCAGCCTTGAGAACGTCCGGTGTCACAGGTATCCCTCCTCCCCCAGCTTTTCGAGGGTGATCTGGTCCACGTCAACGGGCTCGCCGGATTCGGTGGCGCGAGCTTGCAGCAGCCGCTCGAGGTAGCGCGCCAGCGCGTTCACGGCGAGCCAGGCGACCAGGGCGGTGCTTTTGATGACCTCCGGCGTCATATGCACTCGTCCGCCGGAGGCTTCCCGACGGGCTGGCGCGCAGCGATGCGCCGATCGCTGCGCGCTGGACCCAAGAGCAGAATGACGACCATGCCTACGAGCAGGTGGGGCCACAGAGCCGCCTTCGGCAGGCCCAGGGTCATGAGCATCCCCACGCCGGCGGTGAGCATCAGCGCAACGCCGAAAAGCACGTGGCGCAGCCAGATCACGCCCCGCTGCTTTGCCGACAGGTGCTGCCGTGCAGCGACGATTGCCCAGAACTCCTCCGCGAACGGACCTAGAACCGGAATGACCGGATGCGGGGCGGCGCGATCCGTCCAACCCAGGACGGCAAACGATGCGCTGAACGCCCAGGCGCCAGTCAGTCCCAGCAGCGCGAAGGCGGAGAACCAGAACAGAAACACTACCAGATTCGCCCGCGACACCGCGACGGCCTGTGCCTGGCTGGGCATCGCTGCCATCACGGGGGCCGCGACCCTCGCGAGTAGGGCGATGAATCCAAGGATCATGAATATGACCGCCCAAGTCACGGCTTCATGGCGCCAGCCCCACCCTTGCTTCCCCGTAATTGGGCGCAGCGCCACTTCCAGGAGGACAAACAAAGCTATGGCGCCTGCAGCCACGAAGGTCCAGCCAGTCTGTGTCTCTGGCATCACAGATACCCCTCCTCCCCCAGCTTTTCGAGGGTGATCTGGTCCACGTCAACGGTCTCGCCGGATTCGCTGGCGCGAGCTTGCAGCAACCGCTCGAGGTAGCGCGCCAGCAGGTCGCCTTCGAGGTTGACCTCGGCGCCGGGGCGCAGGTCGCCCAGGGTCGTGTTCTCCAGCGTGTGCCGCACCAGGGAGACGGTGAACGATGCCGCGGCCGCCTCGGCGATGGTCAGGCTGACCCCATCCACCGCTACCGACCCCCGGGGGGCCAGGTAGGGCTGCACCGCCCGCGGCGCCAAAATGCTCAGCAGCACCGAGTCACCCTTCTCCTCGCGCGCGGTGACACTGCCGACACCGTCCACATGCCCGGCCACCAGGTGCCCGCCGACGAAATCGCTCAGCGTCAACGGCAGCTCCAGGTTGACTCGCGCGCCGGGACGCAGCGCGCCCAGCGTGGTCTTGGCTGCCGTTTCCGCCATGACGGAGGCGACAAAGGCGGCGCCCTCGATGCGCTCGGCGGTCAGGCAGACACCGCTGACGGCGACGCTATCGCCCGGGCGCAAGCGCGGCGCGGTCTGGGGCGCGCGGATGGTGATATTCAGCCCCTGCGCTTGCCGCGAGACGCTGCCAACGACGCCGATCTCGGTTATGATGCCGGTGAACATGTTGCTTCTGCGTAGGGGCCGGGCTCCGACCCGGCCCGCTTTCGCTCGCCGGGTCGCTCAGCAGAGCGACCCCTACGGGAAGGGTGGCTCTACCCGCGGCTTCCTCCGCCCAGATACCCTTCGATCATGAAGTCGTCGCCGAGGCGGCGGCAGCGCATGTCCCGCACCTGCCATGCCCCCTCGACGGCGGCGACCCCGGCGCCCCCGACCGCGGTGCGCGCCTCGGCCCCGCCGATGATCTTCGGCGCGACAAACAGGACGAGCTTGTCCGCCAGCCGCTGCTCGACGAACGACGCCGAGATCTCGCCTCCCCCCTCGACCAGGAGACTTGCCACCTCGCGGCGGCCGAGCTCATCGAGCAGCGCCGCCAGGTCCACCCGCCCGTACCACTGCGGCAAGACCAGTACCTGCGCGCCGGCGTCGCCCAGCGCCCGAACCTCCTGCGCGCGCGCCCGCTCGGTGACGGCGATCAGCGCCGGCCGCTTGCCGCTGGACATCAGCAGCGCCTGCGGCGGCGTGCGCGCCGAGCTGTCGCACACCACCCGCAGCGGCTCGCGCCGCAACCGCACGTGGCGGACGGTCAACTCCGGATCGTCCGCGATCAGGGTCTGCACCCCCACCAGTATAGCATCGCTGTCGCGGCGCAGGCGATGGGTCATGGCGCGAGCGGGCTGGCCGGTGATCCACCGCGAGTCGCCGGTGCGGGTGGCGATCTTACCATCCAGGCTGGTCGCGATCTTCAGCGTGACGAAGGGCCGGCCGGTGGTGATATACTTGCGATAGGCCTCATTCAGCCGGTTCTCGTGCTCCCGCAGCAGGCTTGCGGCGACCTCGATCCCGGCCTGGCGCAGGGCCGTGATCCCGCGGCCGGCGACGCGCGGGTTGGGGTCCTCCGAGGCGATCACCACGCGCGCGACCCCGGCGGCGATGACCCGCGGCGCGCACGGGGGCGTGCGGCCGTGATGAACGCACGGCTCCAGGGTCAGGTACAACGTCGCCCCCCGCGCTCCGTCTCCGGCGCGCTCGAGGGCGACGATCTCGGCGTGGGCGCTGCCGGGGCCCCGGTGATGCCCCTCGCCTACGACTTCACCGCCGGCGACGACGACCGCGCCGACCATGGGGTTGGGGCCGGTCCATCCGCGGCCCCGGGCCGCCAGGCGCAGCGCCTGGCGCATGAACCGCTCATCGGGATCAAGCGCGCTCATCGGGGGTATCCGCGTCATTCCCCCCGCGCTCGCGGCGGATGCGCTCGGCGAGGGTGCGGGCGAAATCCCGCCATAGGGCATTCTCGTGCTCGCGCCGATGCTCCTCGACGTGGCGCACGTCCACCAGCGCCACGTATATGAGGGCGATGGCGGCAACCAGGCACCCCAGCCACCAGGCGATAAAGAACCCGGGCCGCCCGGCGGGGGAGCGCAGGCCCAGGAGGTAGAGGCCGAGGAAGATCGCCGTCAGCAGCGCCAGCAGGATGATCCCGCCCACCATCCGCAGCGCCACTTGCCGCCCCGAGATGAGGGTGCGGTGCGCGCGCCACTGCTGGAGCTCGACCAGCATGAGGATGATGACTCCGATGCCCAGCGCCGGCAGCAAGACGGCTAGGATCTCCATGGCGCGACTTCCCGACGCAGAGTGATGGTGTCACGCACCGGACACGCGCCGGTGCCGCCATTCACCTTCGGCCGCGGTCATAATAGCACACGGTCGGGGGCAGGACAAGCGAGGCGGTGTCGGCCGTGTCGGCCGCCGGGACCGCGCGGCGGCGCCGGTGGGGGGAGGCAAGCGGCCGGTTTGCAGGGGGGCTGGGGGATGGTACAATGTCGGCGAGGAGTCATGGCAACTCGCATCGAGCTCAAGCCGCGCAAGACGTCCGTGCCCACGAGCGTATCGGCATTGGGCATCTACTTGCTCGACCGGGCGCTCGTCGTCGCCGCCGTCGCCGTGGTGGGGGCGGTCTTCTATCTCCTGGCCGGGCTGGTTTCCGGCGGGGTGGCGGCGTTTCCACAGGACCGGTCGGGGGTGGCGTTACCGGCGGCGGCGCGGGCGCATTTCCTGGACGCCATCCGCACCGCCCTCATCGTTTTCATGGCGGGGCTGTGGGGCGTCACCGTCGTCAGCATTTTCCGCTTTCGCGAGAACGACGTAGCAGGCTACGTCGGGGGCGTGGGCGGCGCCCTGTGCTACTTCGGGCTGCCGTGGCTGGTGAGCGCCTCCATGATGCGCGACTACGCCAACCCCAATCAGGCGAGCGACCTCATGTTGGCGGGGTTCCGGCTCGCGGGCAAGGTGCTGCTGCTGATCACCGCCGTCCATTTCGCGGGCAAGATGGTGGCGCGTATCGCGAATCGCCCGAGCCGCGTGCGCTCGTCCGCGCCGACCATCATCGCAACCAGGACCACGGAGCAGTCTGCGGACGCCCCGCCGCGCCCGCCGCGCCGCTCGCTCCTGCGCAAGTGCTGGGAGCTATCTTTGTGCCGCGAGAACCTGCGCGAGAACTGCCCCAGCTACAAGCTGCGCACCACCTGCTGGAAGCGCGGCACGGGCTGTCAGTGCGACCCGGTCTTGGCGCAGCACCTGATCCAAGACCTGGAGGCGCGCCTGCGCGGGACGCTGCCCGAGAACGAGCGCCTGGCGCGCGAGCGTATGAAGGAACAACTCAGCTACCGCGTCGCCACCCACCAGGGCGAGTCGTACTGCCGCGAGTGTCCGATCTATGGCGAGCATCAGCACTACAAGTATCGCGCGTTCTACTGGATCGCCTATCCCATCACCGCGGGGATCATGGTGGCGCTGTTGCCGCAGATCAACCGTGCTTACCACTGGCTGGACGTCACCCTTGCCGCGATGCTCAGCTCGCTCTCCATGCTCCCCACAAGCGAGGACGCCTTGCGACCGCTGCTGCGCACGGTCTATCATTTCAACGGCGAGTACATCTTCATCGCCTCCGTCGCCCTGATTATCGCGGCGTACCTGCTCGACACCGTGGACTACGCTGTCTTCCAGGCGAAGCTGTGACCCCGCGCGGGCTCGAC
>DATLAK010000160.1 GCA_035527535.1 Armatimonadota bacterium | reverse complement strand
TTGATCCGCCACCATGCGCTTCAGCCGTGCGTTCTCCGCCTCCAGCCCCTTCAGCCGCTTCGCCTGATCTAGCTTCAGCCCGCCATACTCGGCACGCCACCGATAGAACGTCTGTTCTGTCACCCCGATCTTCTTGCACGCCTGCCCGACCGTACCTCCCTTGCCAATCTCCACCTCCGCCTCCCGCAGCTTGTGAATGATCTGCTCCGGCGTGTAGCGCTTCTGACTCATCTCCCTGCTCCTCCTTGACGGTCCAGCCCCCAAATACTAACATTTCACCTGGACTCGTTCTAGGGGGCAAGGTCACTTAGTTCACCCCCGGATTTGTCCCATGATTGCTGAACCTCAACACCCAGACGATGTCTGGTTCAGCGGCAAGGAGGCCGTCCTGGTGGGGCGAAAAGCGCTTCAGGTGCGGACCCGCCGGCTGGCCAGGCGGGAGCGCTATCGGGAGATGACGGGGATAGCGGAGAATGCGGGAGCGGGCACACCCGAAGCGCACCTTAATTCACTCCTCCCCCGATTTCCGCCGCAATCGCTGACGCTCAACAATGCTATGGCAAACAGGAGAAGGGAAGCTATGCAACTGGAACGCTCGTCCTACGGGATGCGCGTCAGAACCAGCTTATCATACGAACCGGCACTGACCGCAATCCGGGAGGCCCTCAAACAACAAGGTTTCGGTGTGCTGACCGAGATCGATGTGAGGAAGACTCTGAAGGAGAAGCTCGGGTTTGACTTTCGGCCCTACGTGATTCTGGGCGCCTGCAACCCTCCTTTCGCTCACAAGGCACTGGAGGCGGAACTTGAGATCGGCCTTCTTCTGCCCTGCAATGTCATTGTCTACGAAGATGCCGGAGGTTGTGTCATCGCCGCGATGGACCCAGTCAAAGCCGTTTCCGCCGTTGCCGAGAACCCAGCCCTGGCAGAGATCGCCATGCAAGTGAGGAGCAAACTGGAAGCTGCGCTTCAGTGGATGATCGCGTCTGCTTGATTAGACTACTGGGTTCCCGTGCTTTCCGGAGACCCATGGGCGCTGTCCTCGCCGCATCAAAGGGTGTTGGGCGATGGGATTGGTGGTTGCTGGTGTGACTGGGGGCCGGCCTAGCAGTGATCGATTGAAGTAGCGACCGGTCGGCTGTGGCAGCGCGACTCGCATGGACCCGCCGATGCGCTCATGAGCACCCACTTGCGACGCCTCGGCAAAGAGCCGCCGTGCCAAGCCGGACGACAGCTCCAACCTTATCCGGCAGGGAAACCGGTGATCGCCGGGAATACCGTGATGTCCGTTCCTGATGGTACTGTAGGGGGATGCCGGGCGGACAGATCGCCGGATACTACGGGCTCGCCCTCACCAATGACCGCTGAGCGAAAGGAGATCACGAGGTTGGGCATGGTTTTTCTTTGCCTTGCTGCGCTGGTCGGGCTTGCCATGCCGGCGGCAACGAAGACCATCTTCTACGTCGCTCCAACGGGCAATGACGCGAATCAGGGTACTAGGAGCAAGCCCTTTGCCACTCTACAGCGGGCGCGCGCGGCTGTGCGGATGATTGGGACTGCTACGCGCCGCGCAGTGGTCGTGCGCGGTGGCGCCTATGAACAGACCGCGACCTTCAGCCTGGGTCCCGAAGACTCCGGTACGAAGGCGAATCCTGTGGTGTGGCGTTCTGCTCCAGGCGAGGCAGTGCGCCTGGTCGGCGGGCGGTCGGTGCCCTCCACGGCTTTTCTGCCTGTCGACGACTCCGCGCTGCTCTCCCGCCTCGATCCCGCCGCTCGTGGTCATGTGGTGTGCGCGGATCTGAAGAGTGTTGGGGTCTCATCACTGACGCCATTTCCGGTGGCCTACCGCGGCGCTCCGCCGGGCCCGGAGTTGTTCTTCAATGGCCAGCGCATGGCCCTGGCGCGGTGGCCTAACCAAGGCTGGGCCACCATCGCGCGCATCCTCGAGGCGGGATCGTCCCCGCGCGAAGGTGATATGTCCGGCCACCCGGGCGCGTTCGAGTATTCCGGGGACCGCCCCGCGCGGTGGGGCAGCGCCGACGGCGTGTGGCTGCAGGGGTACTGGTGTTATGACTGGTGCGATGAGGTCATCAAGATTGGGGCCATTGACCTTGCGAGCCGGCGAATCACACTCGCGGTGCCGCACGTCTACAGCATTCAGCAGGGGAACCCGTCGCCCCGCCGTTACCGCGCATTGAACCTGTTGGAGGAACTGGAGAGCCCCGGCGAGTTCTACATCGACCGGGAAAGAGGCAACCTCTACTTCTGGCCGCCGTCGGACATAGACACCGCGCGCGTCACCCTCGCCACACTGGAAACCCCCGTCGTGGCGCTGCACGATGCCTCCCATATCACCATGCGGGGCTTCGTCATCGAGACCGGTCTGAGCGATGGCATCGAGGTGAAAGGCGGCACCGCGTGCTCCATCGAGGCGTGTGAAGTCCACAACATGCGGCAGCTCGGGATTCGGGTCTCACGCGGGACGAAGCATCGCGTGGAGGCGTGCGACATCCACGATACTGGCGCCGGCGGCCTGGTGCTGGAAGGCGGCGACCGTCAGACACTGACGCCAGCCGGCCACGAGGCGCTGAACAACCACATCTGGAGGTTCTCTGCCCTCCAACTAACCGCGGCTTACGGTATCACGCTGGGGGGCGTGGGTAACCGGGCCGGGCACAACCTGATTCACGACGCTCCTCACCAAGCGATCATGCTGCACGGCAACGACCATATCTTCGAGTATAACGAAGTACACGGTGTCTGCACCGAGAGCGACGACTGCGGAGCCCTCTATAAGGGCCGCAACCCGTCGTGTCGAGGCAACCAGATTCGCTTCAACTACTGGCATGACATCGGAAGTCAGATGGGGCATGGCAGCGCCGCAGTCTATTTCGACGATGGCGACGGCGGCGACACTGTCTTCGGGAACGTGCTCTTCCGCTGCGGCGATCCTGGGAGAGGCCCGTTTGGGACGGTATTCTCCCACGGTGGGCACGACATTCGGGCCGAGAACAACATCTTCATCCAGTGCAAGCGGGCCCTCGGCTCAGCGCCGTGGGACGACGCGCGCTGGCGAGATGCGCTCAGGGGCGGTCAGGACTGCTCCTTCCCTGACAAGCTGCTCAAGGAGGTGGACATCACGAAGCCGCCCTATACCGCGCGCTACCCGGAGCTGGTGGGGTTCATGGACCCGCCGCCGGGCGTGCCGCGGGTGAACCATGCGAAGCGCAACGTGTTGGTGAGGTGCGGCGAAGCCACCAGCGGCAACTGGCAATTCGATGCCTCTGAGAACTTCATGACGAATGACGACCCCGGCTTCATCGACGCGGCGAAGGGCGACTTCCGGCTGCGGCGCGATGCCGAGGTGTTCAAGCGTCTGCGGGGGTTTGTGCCCATTCCCTTCGAGAAGATCGGCTTGCAGCGGAACCGGTTGCGTCCCGCGCGGCGCTAGCCAGACTGGCGAGTGCATGTCGTGGCCCATAGCGGAGCCCGCACTTCCGTATTCGCGTCGCTCTGCACTGCCCGGATAGGTGGCCCCGTCGCCCCCCTGCTCAGCTCAACCTCCGCTTCCCGCAGCTTACTGATGTTCTGGACCCCAAATCCTGGTCCACCCTGTGCTTGTCAGGCAGCTTTGGGACACGGGTAGACGCCCGAATCGCGCGGCGCGGACCAGCGGCGGGGGATACGAACTGGGTAAAGCAACACATGGGTCGAACGGCCTTGGGGATTGGGAACGAGTTTGTTTCCCGAGGAGCGTTGACGAGGGCGGGGGCCACTGCTGACTCGGCTGGGTGGCGCTAGCTGAACTCAGGAAATGAGGGACCGCAGGAGCCGCACAAGGCGGCGCCAGGGTAAGTGACCACAGGTCTTGTCGGCTCTGCCACATGAGCGGGGCGGTACCAAGACCAGTTTCGAGGATCGGGGAAGGTGACCGCTAGGCGCAGCACAGCCGTGCCCGAGGAGGCAGTTTCCGCCCGCAGGGAAGCCATTGTGGCGCGGCGAAGAGCGCTGCAGACTCGGGCGTTGGTGGCCAGGCGCGAGAACCGTCGAAAGCTCGCGCGGACGGGACAAGATGCGGGAGCAGGGACATCCGAGGTGTACCTTGATTCAACCCCGGATCTCTCCCATGATGGCTGAACCTCAACCGGAAGGCGCGATCGGGATTCCTGGACCCTTGCCTCGAAAACCCGGTCCTGTAGGGACAAAGCTATGACCCTCTATCTCCTCGGTCCGCTTCTGGTTCTGGCTGCCGCGCCGGCGACAGGCGCGACGAGTCCGAGCGATCATCCAAGATGGAACCCAAGGATTCCATCTATAGGATCGAAGAATGTCCTCCCAAATAGCTCCTTCGAGCTCGGTTCCGACGGCTGGTCGTCTCTGGGGGCCAAGACTGGCTGGGGCGGCGATCTCTGTGGGCTATACGGGGAGGTTGTGGAGGGAGAGGCGTGGGAGGGGAATCACAGTCTACGCATCGAGCTCGGACCCGGCAAGACTCGCACGACGTACTATGACGTCTGGCCGGCCGCTCGGAAGGTGCAAAGCGCACCCTTGGCGGCAAACCTGGGTTGGGTAGATGCAATTCCTGGGGAGGACTACACGCTCTCGGTCTATATGAAGGCCGATCGGCCCGGGGTGAAAGCGAAGCTGATGTTTCGCTACGGCCCCGACCCCGTCGGTGGACGCACGCCGACGGCGGAATCAAAGGCGGTCACCCTTTCCAAGCAGTGGGCAAGATACGCGTTTACTGCCCCCGCTGCCGAGCGGGATATGTGCATCGCGGCAGGCCCGGACCTGTCCGGTACGCCAGACGCATCGGCCACGGTCTGGATAGACGCGGTTCAACTGGAGCAGGCGTCTTCGGAGACGCCTTATGCCCGTCGAGAGCAGGTTGAAGTCGGGTTTGACGCTGGCAAATTCGGCAATGTCTTTACGATGGGTGAGACGGCGCTGCTGCACGTGTATGGCGCAAACGCAACGGCCTCGCCGGTCAAGATCACGCTGCAGCGAAGCATCCAGGACTACTTCGACAGCACGATCGCCTTTGACAAACTCGACATCAGAGTCCCCGCCGGTGAGACCGCATTGCACGATTGGCCGCTCACCACCAAAGAGCCAGGGTTCTACCGAGTGAACCTATCCTGGGATTTGGGCGGAGTGCGGCATTCGCGGTCGCTTCGGTTTGCCATTATCCCAGCGCACTCCTCTCGCGACTCCCTGTTCGGCATCAACCATGCTCCTACGACACCAGAGCTCTGCCAACTGCTCGTTAAGGCCGGGATCACCTGGGCCCGGGACTGGTCGTTGGTTTGGGGTAACCTCGAGCCGGTGGAAGGCCAGCTCTCGTTTGCTGAGTCGGACCAGCATATCGCGCGGGTGCAGGAGCAGGGGATGCATGTGCTGGGGCTCTTCCCGCTGCCGTCCACGAACTGGGGATCGTTGGCGCCGGCCGAGGTCCAGGCGAACCGCTGGAGCAGGATGTCGTATATGCCGGCAGACAAGTCGCTTCTGATGGGGTTCATGGAACAGGCGATCAGCCGCTATAGGAGTGGCGTAAGGATCTGGGAGTTCCTTAACGAACCCCTTTGGACCGAGTTCTGCCTGCCGGCGGCAGAGTACGCTCCCGACGACTACATCGCTCTCCTCAAGCAGGCTTATCCGGTGATGAAGGCGGCGGACCCGACCTGCAAGGTGATTGGCGGGTTCAGCGCTGAGCCGTGGCGCTATTCCTCGGCTTTTGTGTCCTCTGGCGGATTGAGCTACATTGACATCTACAACCTCCATAACTATGGAGTGTTTACAGCCCCCGAAGAGTTCATTGGGCACATGCAATCGCTCTTATCGCTCATGGACCGCAGTGGCGGGCGCAAGCCCATCTGGATGACCGAGTACTCGTACTACGCTGCGGACGACAAGCCGTGGTCGCCATGGGTGGCTCCGCCGGGGCACTGGTCAGCCAACCTCCAACTCAAGAACGAACGCCAGTGCGCCGATTGGACGGTGCGTTACAGTGTCATCATGCTGGCCCATGGTGTCGAGAAGCTCTTCTACCACCAGGGGGCCGAGGGCGAAGTCAACAACGGTTCATGGAACCTCGAGTGCGCTTTGATTGGCGAGGAAGGAATGCCGCGCAAGCTCTATGCCGCACAAGCGGCGCTGGCCAACTTGCTAGGCGCGAAGCCGGTGTACACGAGCCCGATGGAGAGGCCAAGCACCGTTGACAGTGGCAGTCCGAGCGGCATCTATGGTTACTCGTTCCAGTGTGGAAAGCGTGCAATCATGGCTGTCTGGGTTTCGGAGGCAGAGGCGGCAAGCTGTGACTGGCGCCTGGCGCTGCCGACGGGAGTCGTTGCGTACAACATCGTCGGCAACCGATTGTCCGAACGCAGAATAGGGCTCGATCAGTCACCGGTGTATCTGGCCAGCACCTCCTTGAACGCCAGGCAGTTGGCTGGTGCGTGCACACTGGAGAAAGCGCCGAGCAGCTCTTCCGCGGCCGCGGTCGCAGGCCAGAAGAGACCGGAGCTGCCCGGAGGACCGACCCGAGGACCAGGTCGGAGTGTCGATGCTAAGTAGGCATGGGACGCCGGTTGGGCGACGCAGGCCGCGCCTTGCTCGCACCCGATGATGCCCCGACGGCGGGGGGATGATTCCCGAACTGGGGCAGGCGCGGGGGTACTGACGCCCGGCGGGAAGACGAAGGACTGAGGAGGCGCGGAGGAACGCGGGGAGGCCGGTTTCCGCCGGGCCGCGGTGCGATACCGGACTCCAGCCGGGAGACGATAGGCGATGATCTTGGCATCGCCAAAGACGCGCGCTCGAAGGGGATCGGCACTGCTGGCGTTGCGCTCTCATTCGGACGGCGGAGACGTTTCGATTGCAGGTCGTCTTCCTCCACCAACCTATCGCGCTCGAAACCTCTCTCTGCGAGAATCGGGGGTGCGGGCTCGCAGGCTCTCATGGCCGTTTCACGCGCACGATTCGCCTGATTCTGGCGTTTCGAGGCCGCCGCAAACTGTGGACTTGGTTGCCGCCGTTTGCCCCCATTCTGGCCCGAAAACGGCGTCTGGCCTCTCTGATTCTTTGAAGACTATGGACTTGCCCCAATCAGTCCACAGTTAGAGAAGACGGCGAATTTGAACTCAAGTCCGCCTAAGGCTGCCGAATGCTTCGATTCCCGCCCGGGGTAGGATTCTCGTGTCTTCGAACCCGAGTCTCCACCTCTCTGCGCGGCGCGGCCAATCCGATGCGCGTGGCACGCTCGGTCTAGACCGCGCAGCCGACGGTCGGGAACGTTACGGTGCACCCACGCTTGCTGAAGCTCTGAAGTGCAAGTGCCCGGCAGGAGGGAGGCCGACCAGCGCTCCGGCGCCGCAGATCCGCATCTGACACTGAGGTCGTCAATTCCCGCGGCGGTTGCGGTAGGCCTGCGCCAGCTCGACAAGTAAGGATTCGTAAGCATAGCCCTCATCGGCAGGCGGTGTCATGCCAATAACGGGCATTAGGGACAACGCGATCTTGCGCGCCAGCGCAGCCCGCACGTCCGCCGGCAGGGTCGCGCGACGAGCGAGAAAACGGTCCAGCACCGAAAATTGCCCGCGGCTGATGGCGCGCAGGTTGAGGAACGTGGGATCAGTCAGTAGCTGCTGCGGCGCGGCGGCCGGCACAGGCGCCGGGGCTCGCGCTGCTGTCGCTGGCGTCGGGGCCCCATCCATGACCACGATGGTTCCCGCAGCGTAGTCCCCCAGGCGCTTGGAATCCTTGCTGAGGAAGATGGCCAAAGTGCCGACGCCGTAAAATGCGGGCAGAAAATCCACGTAGCGCACGATGTTCCGCACGAAGGCGGCGCGGAAGTCTACGGGATAACCGCCGTCGCGCATGACGCGGATACCGGCAAGGCGCTTGCCAGGCGTCTGCCCATTCCACAGGGTCTCCCATAGAATGTAATAGCCCCACATGACCCCGAAGACGGCGACGATCGTTATCGCCATCAGCCACGCGGGAACGCGCATGGCGTCCACCGGGGACAGTCGCCATCGGGCGATTCCGATGCCGAGCAGGGCCAGCAGCCCCACGGCCAAGCCGGCAACCAGCAACTGGAGAAAGGTGTCGGCCACGAGGGCGCCGAAACGGGTGCCGATGCCGGCCAGGCTGTAAACGATCTCCACCTGTTCCGGCGTGACGATGGTCTTCGTCTCGTTGAGCTCCATGGCTTACTCAAGTCAATGGTCCCGGATTAGCGAGCCCTTGTCAAGCCAGCCCGTTGGCGCTCAGCCCCCGGGGCGGGATGCAGCGGCGCAGCGCGACCGTCTCGCTAAGTTGGTTGCTCGCGCCTCGCGGGTGAACGGCCTGCGCGGCCTGAGCGAGGACGAACTGCTCGAGTTTGGACGCCTCTACCGGCGCGCGGTCTCCGCGTTGTCCCACGCGCGCGCCTATGGTCTCGACCCGCGCGAACTCGAACACCTCAACTGGCTGGTGGGGCGCGCCTACGGGCTGCTCTACGTTACCGAATCCTCGGGCTGGGCAGGAGTTCGCCGCTTCTTCCGGGCCGAACTGCCGCAGACGCTGCGCCGCCACGGGCGGCTCATCATGATCTGCGCTTGTCTGTTCCTCGCGCCAGCGGTTGTCGGCGCCCTGCTGGCCTGGCTGCGGCCCGGCACGTTGGAGCTCATCAGCCCGGGCTTGGCCGCCGCGCTCGATGCAATCGCCGAACGCCACCAGGGCGCACGAGATTGGCTGCCGGCGGATTTCCGGCCTATTGCCTCCTCGCTGATAATGATCAACAACATCAAAGTCTCGTTCCTGGCATTCTCGACCGGCATTCTGCTGGGTCTGGGTACCATCGCGGTCCTGCTCTACAACGGGTTTGTGCTGGGGGTCATCGGCGCCGGCGTCACCCGCACCGACGCGGCGCTGCAGTTCTGGTGTTTCGTCGCGCCCCATGGGGTGATCGAGCTACCCTCCATCGTCATCGCCGCCGCGGCGGGACTCATGTTGGGACTGGCGGTAGTCGAGCCGGGAGATTATACTCGCCTTGATGCTCTGCGGTTAGCCGGGCGCCAGGCGGGAGTGATGATCCTGGGCGTCGTCGTGTTCCTGGTCGTGGCAGGGCTGGTCGAGGGTCTGTTTTCTCCAGCAGCGCTACCGCCGGCAATGAAGCTGGCTGCCGCCGCGCTGCTGGCGACCGGGTTCTGGAGCTACATCCTGCTGGCCGGACGCGGCCGGCAAACGGCTAGAGGCGAGCGCGCTGCTTGATCTCGAGGTAGCGGTTGAGGACTTCGACCGACAGGTTCGCTGGCGTCGCGTCGAGCGCGATCGCGCCGCGTTGGCGCAGCGCGTCCAGGGCGCGCCGCCGATCCGTCAGCAAGGCGGTGGCGACGGCGCGCTCGTACAGCTCGCGCGGCTGGCCGGGCGACCGTGCCGCAAGCTCGTGAAGCTCGTAGTCGCTCAGCGCGGCGCACAGCACCAAGTGGCGCTCGGTCAACAGCGTTATGTGGCGGATCAGCCGCGCCGATGAATCAGGGTCGAGCAAGTCAGTGAAGAGCACCACCAGCGAACGCTTGCGAATCCGGTGGGCGGCCGCCAGCAGCGACTCGTAGTAGTCAGCCTCGATCCCCTGCGGCTGAAGCCCATAGAGCGTGTCCAGCAGCCGCGGGAACTGGTGCCTGCCGGGCGGCACGAACACCGTTGGTCCCTGCGCGAACGCGTACACCCCCACCCAATCCCCTGCCTTGTCCGCCACATAGGCCAGCAGCGTGGCCGCATTCACCGCATGATCGGTCTTGGTCATCGCGCCGAGGTCGCTGGCCATCGTGCGGCCGAGATCAAGGCAGAGGACAATGTGCTGGCTGCGCTCGACATCGAACTGGCGGGTAATGGGCTCGGCACGGCGCGCGGTCGCCTTCCAGTCCACGCGCCGCAGTTCGTCACCAGGGACATAGGCGCGCAGGGACTCGAACTCGAGACCGGTGCCTCGCAGTCGCGACAGGTGCACCCCGAGGTCAGCCAGTCGCTCCTTGCGCGCCGCTACCTCGTGTGCCCTGATGCCCGCCAGGCTCGGATAGACTTTCACACGTTGAGTGAGATCGAAGCGCAACTGGCGCATCAGCAGCCCAAAGCCGCCGGTCACCCGCATATTGAGAGCACCGAACCCGTAATCGCCGCGGCGCGGCGGCGTGACTCGGTAGGTCGCTCGGCATTCGCTGCGCGCGCCGAGTTCACAGGACATGCGCGGGCGGTCATTAGGCATATCGAGCGGCGGCTCGTCTCGCACCAGGCAACGAAAGCGATAGGCCGAGCGGTTGCGCAGCACGATTGTCACGCGATTCGCCCCGCCCAGCGACATGACGTTATGCGTCTCCCGCCGGGCCGTCAATGCCTCAGCTCCACGCAGCGCAGAGACGTCGCCCCACACCGCCGCAACTAGACCCGCCCACCAAAGCGGAACCAGCCAGAGCAGCGACGACCACGCCGCAGCCAGCGCCAACCACACCGCGCCGCCCGCCACCACCACGCCGAGACGCGCGCTGGGCAGCCAGTGCAACGCAGCTGGCGGTTGCTCGCTCGCCGCGTCGCTAGCGTGGGACGGGAACGGCTGAGATGACTCCGTCAATGAGACCCTCCGCGGTCAGGCCCTCGATCTCGGCTTCCGGTCTGAGGATGATCCGATGCCGCAGCACCGGATGCGCCATATCTTGCACATCATCGGGGATGACGAAAGTGCGGCCTTGCACGGCCGCGCGTACCTGGGCGCAGCGCATCAATGCCACCGCCGCGCGCGGGCTCGCCCCTAAGATGGTGCGGGGGGACTCGCGCGTCCGCCGCGCGAGATCGGCAACGTACGTGATCATCTCATCGCGCACGGTCTGGCCCGCCAGTTCGCGCCGGGCATCCTCCAGCTGGTCCGGGCCGATTACCGGCTCGACGCCAGCCGCAACGAGGTCCTGGGGGTCCGCGCCCCGCACATAGAGCTTGAGGATCTCGTTCTCCTGCCCAGCCTCGGGGTAACCCACGCGTACCTTCATCAGGAAGCGGTCGAGTTGGGCCTCCGGCAGGGGATAAGTACCCTCGTACTCGATCGGGTTCTGCGTTGCAACCACGAAGAATGGTTCGCTCAGCGCATAGTCGACCCCGTCCATCGTAACGCAGCGCTCCTGCATCGCCTGCAACAGCGCCGACTGGGTCTTGGGCGGGGTGCGGTTGATCTCGTCCACCAATAGCACGTTGGTGAAGACCGGCCCCTTGACCAGCCGGAAGGTGCGCGACTGCAGGTCGAAGACATTGGTGCCGGTGACGTCGGAGGGCATGAGGTCGGGGGTGCACTGAACGCGGCGGAACTCCGCCCCCACGCAGTGCGCAACCGCCCGGCTCAGCAGCGTCTTCGCCACCCCGGGCACGCCCTCCAGCAGCACGTGCCCGCCCGCCAGCATGGCGGTCACCACCTGCTCCACAACTTGCTGCTGCCCCAGCACGACCTTGCCCACCTCAGCCTGCGTCTGCGCCATCAGGTCCTTGATAGTCATCTCCACGTTCCCTCGATTAGACTTTCCGCACCGATCGAACCGCATCGTCCAACTCTCGCACCAATGCCACCGCCTGGGCCTCACTGAGCGTGCCCCGCCCGTCCAGCGCCGTTTGGCACCGCCGCAAGGCAGACTCAAGTCTGGGGGCGGCATCGGGGTTGATGCGGGAAACCGCGCGGACGAGTTCGGCGTACTGGGCGCTCGGCGCCAGCCCGGTCTCCAGGCGCAGCCCTTGCACCGCGTGCTCAAGGGCGGTGCGCACTGCAAGCCGCGTCGCATGCCCCGCGCGCAGCAGCGCCGTCATGGTGCCCAAGAACTCGCTGCGTTCGCGCCGCCTCGCATCGAGCGGCGTCGGCGCGCCGAAGCGCCGGCCGCGCGCGTACAGGACTAGCAGGATGCCCACCAGCAGGTTCGCAAGCGCGAGCTTGAGCGGCAGTGGGATCAATCCCCAGGCCACGTTCTGGCCGTATCCCTGGTGGTATTCGTCGAAGTAGACTGCGCCCCCGGGCCGCGCGCCCAGGGCGTTGATCGCGAAGATCAGGTCGTCCGCTCGCCGGATACCCTCGTTCGACAGGCTCCAGGGGCTGCTCAGGAAGATGACCCGGCCCTCCCCGAGGTGCGCGTACGCGACCACCGTCCCCTCGGCGTCCGCGAACACGGGAATGGCGGCTTGCAGCGCGTCCTCCGTCGCCCCCGGGCGCGGCGCAAACCAGCGCCGATCCGCGTCCGCTTGCCCGGCAGCGGCGGAGCGCGGCCGGGCCGGCACGGCGATGCGCCGGTATGCGCACACCGCCAGGCGCTTGACCCCCTGTGCCAGGTAGGTAGGCTGCGCGGGGCGGGCGTACGTCACCGGCGGCTCTTCCAGGAGGTCGGCCTGGGGGAAGGCCGCCGTCGTCCGCTGCGCGAAGTCCTCGCCCGCCAGCACCAGGGTATGGCCCTTGGCCACCCAGCGCTTGAGCGCCGCCATCTCGCGCTCGGTCACCGGCACCAGCGGCTCCGCCACCACCAGGCTGGCGCCGCGGGGCAGCGTGGAGTCGCCGAAGGGGACGTGCAGGCGCCGCGCGTCATATCCCAGCTCGCGCAGGGTGAGGAAGAAAGCCAGCATGCCGTCCGGCGCCGTGCTGTACGTGGTGCGGCGCGCCGCTGCCGATTGCGGGGGAGCCCCCCTCACCACGAAGTGCCCGAGGAGCAGGATCGCGATCACCAGCCCCGCCAGCCACCATGCCTCGCGCGGCACTTTCATGCGGTCGTCCCCGCCTCCAGCAGGTTCCAATGGCTGCGCGCCACCGCGTACTCGTCGGCGCCGGCCGACCCCAGCCCATACCAGGCGACGGCGAACACCAGGCCCAACGCGGCCACGGCTTGAGCCAGCTCGTGCCGTCCGCCCTCGCGCAGGGCGGTCACGAAGCGTCCGTCGGTGCGCGAGTCCACGTAGCGGACCAGGCCGGCCTCGTCCAGCCGCACGAGCGCCGCCATGTGCAGCGCGCGAATCGCGCTGCGATAGTCCCGGACGCCGGCCGCAGCCTCGGCATCGGCGAGCCAGGCTGCGGAGGGATGGACTGGCGCTTGCACGGGGGCCTTCGCGCGCACCGGCCTAGGCCGATCCGGCATCATCAGCAGCACCAGGCGTACAACCAGGAACAGAGCCGCGCCCGCGGCCGCCGCCAGCAGCACGATCACCGCCACTCGCCAGACCTGCCGCGGCAGCGCCGGCGCAAAACGAGTCAGGGCGTCGAAGACGCGACCCAGGAGACGGCCCACCTTCTCGATTACCCGCTCCAGCACGCGCCCAATGCGCGCCCATAGCACCTGGATCCGGCCGGGCCGAAACTCGCGGCGGCGCAGGATCTGCGCGAGCACGTCTCGGGCCCGTGCCGGCGCCGGCTGGGCGCGCGCTGTCACCACGTGGTCGAGGCTGCGCAAAGCGGCGGCGGCGGCGGGAATGCCCTCGCGGCTGCCAACCTGCCGGCGCAGCGCTTGGATCAGGCGCCGGTTGTCCACCACCATCACTGCGCCGTCCGGGCTTTGAACCCGGGCCTGTACGGGCAAGCTGGCTAGCGCCCGCTTGGCCGCCGCCCCGTCGCGCTTGCCGGAGGCAGCCGCCTGATCGAAGCCTGCCGCCGCATCAGCCACGGCCCGTGCGTATTCGCCGGAGGTCAATGGTCGGGCCGCAGCGGCGCAAGCGCTCAGCGCAATGACGGCCACCGCGGCCGCCAAGCGTATCACGCACCCTCCCGGGGTGGGGCCGGGGGCGGTGGTGGCGGGGTGGAGAGCCCCGCCGATGTGGCCGTCGCGGGCGGCGGCGCTGGTAGGGGCTTGCCCAGTTCGCGCGCCAGCACCTCCAGGTCGAACCCTTCTTTGCGCATACGGGAATCGTAGTAGAGAAGGATGCCCGCAACCAGGCCCACCGGGGTAGCGAGGCTGTTCGCCAGGCCCGATATCAGGCCGTGCACCAGCCACAAGCTCGATTGCGATTCTTTCGCGAACTGCTGGAGTAACAGAGCTGGCGACTGGATCAGCAGCGATAGAATCCCGGTAATCAGCCCCAGCACTAAGTACTCGGCCCACACACCCTGCCCCACCAAGTACTTGCTGCGCCAGATCGCACTGAAGTAGCGCTTGTCCTCAATTACGAATACCGGTGTCACGAATGCAATCCAGAACGCGAAGACTATCATCCCGACCCCCAGCAGCAGTACGCCGCTCATCACGAAGACCGCCGCGGCGAGAGCAGTGAGCGCAAAGGGAACGAGACGGCGGACGATGTAGCCGTACGCGGAGCCGAAGCTAGCCGGGTCGCCCATGTAGCGATCGGAGACCGCCTTGGTCAATGCGCCGCTGACGACGAAACCGGCAGCGCCGAGGAGCAGGGCCCCCACAGCGGCACCATACTGGCTGGGGAGCGCTGCGACCACGCTGAGCGGTAGGTAAGCGATGGCGGCGATGCAGAAGAACAGCCAGAAGTTGGCGCGATACAGCCGGAAGGTCTCGTCAATGATCTCAAGCAGCCCTCTCGGCCTCAGACTGGGCATGTGCGTCACGGCAGCACCTCCTCCGCGTCGACAGTCGGACTTCAGCGCCGGGGCCCATCTTCTGTGGACTGGCCGCAAACCCCTGCTAGTCGAGCCGCCGGACGCGGGGTTCTGGGTGACCGCGCGGCGGTGTCGCAACTCCCGATCGGAGTGGCGGTTCAGCGCGGGAAGCCGCATCCGGGTCAGGGTCGTGGGCCTGCGCGGTCGTGGCAAGCATACGCAGGAAACGCTCGTAGCAGCCGGCGGGAACTGCTCTTCGGGCGTGGGTTCGATCCGACGCGCTCCACCTCGGCAGTCTGGCCCGCGATGTCCACGGCTTCTAGCCACCGGGCGCTACGAGGATGCCGAGACCATCTGCGTTTCTCCTCGCTCGGCTACGGAGTTGCGCTCGGCGCGACGGCGCCCCGAAAGGCTCATCACCCGTACCGGATCTGCGAAAGTTACGTGTGTCAAAATCCCGCCGGGGATTCGAACCCGCGATGCGTCTCTGAGAGACCCGGCGCTCTGGATAATACTCGCCCAGACGCGGCTTCGACCCACTCGCTAGGCACCATCCTGCCGCATGGCCTCCCGCAGCCCCCGCTAAAGAGCGCTTGAGATCTGCGCGCTGGCAGTGGCGCGGGGGGAGGATTGCCACGAGGAGCGATCACGAGTATGACGTTTGTGACGTTTCGGGTAGGGTGCGGACAACTTGCGCGCGCACACAGTCATGCTGACCGAGTGCAGCACGCTCTTCTTCCGCGCACCCCGGCCATGTAGACCAACCTCAAGGCTGTGGCCGTGGCGAGAAGTTTGTTAAAGGCCTCACATCGGGCCCCGGCTACCACGCCATTCATAACCGGCTCCGGCAGCCGGTAGGTGATTTCTACCTCCAAGCTGTCCGGGGCAAGTGTCATTTCTTGGACGCGGCTGCGCACGACTCGCTTGCGCTCGGCCACGGCTCGAGTGCGGGCGGGGCAGGGGTCAGCATCCGGCGCCGACGGCCCAAACAGAGCTTCAACCAGGTCCTGTGTAGCACTCACTTGCCTGCCTCCTTCGGCACCTGGACCTTGGCCATCGCCTTCTCCAGCAACTCCAGCATGATGTCGTGCTGGCTGCGCCGTTCCTTGTACGGCAGCCAGCGCAGCTTTTCGTGCAGCTCCTCCGACACCCGCAAGCTCAGTCTCACCATCGCCGCCACCTCCCGTGCTTTCCTGACGTGCACATTATAGCAGGTTAGCATCTTAAGGTCAAGACAACAGACGCCGCGCCGCCTCCATATACATCGCTCGAATCGCCCCACAGGGCAAGCGCATCTCCGGCCTTGTCCGCGCCCGGGCGCGAGCCGTAGGGGCTTGACCGCAATCGCTTGTGGTGGTAACTGTAAGGGGTCGGACCCGATAGGCAACAGAAGGGGGCGACCATGCGCAGGCCGATGGGAGACAAAGAGGCGCGACAGAAGCTAATCAGCGTTCTGAGCGTTTGCGGATACCAGCGGACGAACGAGGGCATTCTACCGACATGACTCGCGGCGACCGGCGCTATCGTATCGCGGTGAAGACGGTAAGGAGGCAGGTGATGCGGCCGGGGATGGGATGGGTCAACGAGCCCAAGTCGCTGCGGGGCGTGGCTGAGTTGTGCTGCAAACTTGAACAGGAGAGCGCTGCCGCCGGGCAGGCGGGGAGAACGGAGGCGAGGGTGAAAGCGGATGCGGCTATTGGCGGCTGGGTGGACAGCGCGCTGAGCGAATTGCACAACGCCATCGTGGAGGCGCGGCTGCGGGTCAAGGAGACTGGCCGCCCGGAAGACGCGGCGACAGTGGAGGGGCTGGAGGCGGCCAAGCAGGCCCTGGTTGCGGCGCGAGCTTCCATTCGCCGGGCGGGAGAGGGCGAAGAAGATTGAACCGCTTCGAGGCAGTTCTCCTTGAGATTCATGCTGGCCCCTGCTTGGTTTCGTCCCAACAATGCTGTGCGCCTGGGTCACTCGTCCGTAGACGGTAGCCCACAAGCTGGTCCTTCTCCGCGCAGATCAGCGGCGTTCAGTTGAGTATGTGCTTTTCGAGCGGCCGCGGGGACATGCTACTCGAATGCCGCCAGGCCCCAAAACTCCCGGTAGGCGTTCACCATCGCCAGGTAGTTGGTGAGTGAGACGCTCTCCGTAATCGCGTTACTGGCGCAGAAAACATGGCCGCCGTCGCCCAGCCCGGCCGAGAGACATTCCCTGGTAGCCTGCCGGATTGCGTCTGGGGTCCCGAAGCTCAGAGTACTGCCGCAATCCATGTTGCCGTAGAACGTGATGCGGCTGCCGTAAGCCGCCTTCAGCCGACGCATATCCATCCCGGCGCTCTCATCAATCTCGAGATACCCGTCAACCTCGCAGCCGATCAGGAAGTCCTCGATGACTGGCCAAAGGTCGCCGTCGCTGGCGTTTACCGCCCAGCCACCGGCGGCATGGATGCGGCGTGAGAGCGTGCGCACCTCTGGCACGATGAAGCTGCGGTACGCGTGCGGCGAGATCAGCGGGCGCGTTCCGGAGAAGTCCCCTCCCACGCCGATTTGCGCGATTCCCAACCGGAGATACTGCTCGATCAGCGCCAACGCGGAACGGGTGGCGAACCCGAAGTGCTGGTGCGCAATCTCCGGCGCGAGGAGCAGCGCCTGCATGAGGTCAACATCGGTCCATACTCCGTGAGCATACGCCGGGGCGAGGATCGGCAGGTCGAGGTCCTGCCGGCCCATTTCCTCTTGCAGGCATTGGTAGACAAGAAAGGAATCCTGGTTCGGCGGCGCCCAGTACTCTTTCGCGAGGCAGGTGCGCCTGCGCATACGTTCCACCGGGTCATCTGTTTCCTGCGCGACAACGGGGGGCGCGGTCGGATGACAGGGAGGCGGTGCCGGTACGACGTAGAGCAAGTCGTGGCCGAGGCGCACGGCCAGCTCCACACGATCGGCCGCGTAGCGCCGCACCGCGTGCTCCCACCCCAGCTCTGCCACCAGCGATGGCCAGCCCGGATCCGCGCACACGTAATCACAGCAGGGCCGCCCGAGAATTTGCTTCCCGACCGGCGGCAGCAGTACATACTCGAATACCGGCGTTCGGTCCGGCTCGACGTGGCGCAAAGCGGCGGTAACGCGTTCGCGGGAAGTCATGGAGAGCACCCCAGGAAAGCGGCCACACCCACCGTCTCGCCATCATCCGTCAGGTGCAAGGCACTATCCGCGTCGCCCAACCGGTGTCCCACGCCGACCTACATGTACATGCCGTAGCGCTTGGTGGCTTCGTAGAGTGCCTGGATGTGCTCGAGGGGGGTGCAGGGCGCAAGGTTGTTGGCCGCGATCATGATGAAGCGGCCTCCATTCATGACACCCGACTCGCAGATCCGCTTCACCTCCCTCGCTATCTCCGGCTCGCCACCGTCCTTCAGCAGCATAACGGTCGGCCCGCCCTGAATCAGGACCTCGGTACCGAGCTCCTCCCGCAGCTTCCCATGGTCGACGGGGAACCCGGTGTCAAATGATGTAACGTTGAACATGTCCTTGAGGAACTTGAAATGCCTGGTGGCATCGCCGCAAAGGTGGATGCGCACGCCGGTGCCGTCGCTGAACTCGTCGAGTATGCGCTTGTGATAGGGATAGACG
This sequence comes from Armatimonadota bacterium, assembly GCA_035527535.1. Classification (NCBI taxonomy): domain Bacteria; kingdom Bacillati; phylum Armatimonadota; species Armatimonadota bacterium. The sequence continues at coordinate 79 of DATLAK010000160.1, read as the reverse complement.
AACTCCTTGTAGTGGGCCAGCGAGATCAGCGCCAGGGCATCATCGGCGAAGGGGAAGTTGGGCTCGCGGTACACCCCCC
>DATLAK010000159.1 GCA_035527535.1 Armatimonadota bacterium | reverse complement strand
GACCGGGTCGGTCAGCAGGCGCGACAGCTCGCCCCAGGTCGGGGTCAGCGTCTCACGGATGGCCGACCCGATGGCCCCGCTGACCAGCGCGACGGAGTACCGGCGCACAGGCGGGGCACTCGCCCGCGCATCGTCACGCTCACCACAGAGCCGCGTAGCCAGGTCGAGGGCCTGAGCTGCCCACCACCCATCGTCCAGCGCGTCCAGGACGACCCGTGACCGGCTGGCCATAGGCAGCGCCGCGCACATCGCCCGCACGCCCTGTAGGGCCTCCTGCGGCGTCGCCCCCGTCTCGCCCTCACACGCCGCCTGCCAGACGTAGCAGCCGAGCGCATCGGCCGTTTCTGTGGAGGTCCACCACTCGATCGGGATCATGCGCCCCCCTTCTCTCGGTGCGAGGCAACCGCGGCCAGTCTCGTCATCTTGGCGAGCAGGATCCGCTCGTCCGTTGACGCCTTCGCCCACAGCCCAGTGATGGCCACAAGCGCCTCATGCATGTTGACGCCCTTGCCGCCGTGAAGCGTGTACCGGTCCTTCATGTCGTGACACGACCGACAGGCGGGCTCAGTGTTGGTTCCTCCCACCTCGCGCGGCAGTGGAAAGTGGTCGAGTTCCCCGGTGCTTCCCACTCGGTTGCCGCAGATATAGCAGCGGTCGGCCGGTTTGATCTTTCTCATGTTGCATCCTTTGGCGCGCTCTTGCGCCCACCCCTGCCAGCAGCGAGAAGTTCGTCATGCCCCGGCGCGGCCACCTTGACCGCGCTGGCGTCCCACTGAATCTGGTTCGGGTAGATGCCCCGCTCTGTGTCGATCTGCGGCCTCGCCCACCGCGCACCCCCATAGAGCACATCGAGAAGGTCAGCCGCATCGCCGCGGGTCAGGGCGTAGGGGACGCCCGCCAGGGTCTTGATGGCCTTGCGGTGTTCTTCGGGGACGTGGCGGGTGAGCTTGCTGGCCCCCTTGATCGCCTCGACCTGCTTGAGCGACACGTCAGCGAGCGCCCACCCGCCGCGCGCCATGGACGGATCCAAGATCCCGGCATCTTCGAGCCCTGCCATCACCTCAGCCAGATAGGCGCGGAGCACGTCAAGGGCGACCACTTCGGGTTCGGTGGGCTCGCGGTCGCCCCGTTGCTTCCGCCCCTCCTTCGCCTCTTCGTCGGCGGCCTCTTCGAGCGCCTGCCCGATGGCCTCCACCGTCACCAGGCCGTGACGCCCAAGAAGTAGATGGGGGTCGAGGACCACACCTTCGACCTTCGCGCCGAATCGGGGGTCGGGGTCGTTGTCCACCCGCAGCACCCGCCCGATCTCCTGCAAGAACCGCACGCGGGCCTGGACGTTGCGGCGAAGGCAGAGCCACCGGAGCCACGGGAAGTCCACGCCCTCAGCCAGCAGCGAGACATGCACCAGGGCGCGCACCCGCCCAGCCCGCAGGTCCTCCAGGCGGGCAACGCGGTCGCCCTCGCTGTGGCCGCTGTGGATGGACGCGGCGGGGAACCCGTGATCGGTGAGCCACGCCGCATAGGCATCGGCGTCGTCAATCGAGGTAGCCGACACGATGCCCGGCCCGGCGCCGTGCTCCTGCATCATGGCGAGGCACACCTCATCAATCGTCCCGGCGGCCTCGCCCCTCACCCGCTCATGGCGCATCGGGACCAGCACGCCGTCCCGCATCGCGTCTGTCATGGTGTAGCGGTAGATCACCGAGTCGAAGATCTCGATCGTCTCGCTGGGCACCGACCGGAACGGGGTGGCCGTGAAGCCGACCAGCGCGGCGGGGTTGATCTGCGGGATGGTGTCTCGCAAGACCTGGCCCTGGGTGCCGTGGGCCTCGTCGTAGATCATCAGGGCGACCCCTTTCGGGTAGCTCCGCAGTTCCGCCCAAAGCGCCGGGAGCGAGGCGTTGCAGCACACGATCACGGGGCGGCCGGGCTGCTTCTTCGACCCGTAGAACACCCCCACGGTGTCATCGCCCAGCCGCTTTGCTGCCGTGGCGGCAAGCTGGCGCACGAGGGCCTGGCGCGGGACGGTCAGGATGATCGCCCGGTGCCCCGCCTTTTGCAGCGCCTGCGCCACCAGCTCGATCTGGCACAAGCTCTTCCCGGCGCCCATGACTGCGGAGACGATCCCCCGCTGCCGGCGCTTGAGCGCATCGATGATGATGGGCAGCGCCTCTCGTTGCCAGGCGCGCGGGGTCCAAGGCGCGCCCACCCAGGGCGCACCGATAGTCGGCGTATTCATGTTGGTCTGCCTGTGTTCTGTTTCGCGCCCCCCTGGCAGCCCCCCCGGTAGCGAGCCGGGGAGGGGTGGCATG
>DATLAK010000158.1 GCA_035527535.1 Armatimonadota bacterium | reverse complement strand
TCGCCGCACCGCTTCATCTGGAAGCTTTTGGGGCGCTACTGAAGCCCCAAGCCACTACTGCACCGACGTCGCGGTGGCGTATGCTGTACGCATGAACCGCCACACCCACGCCGTCAGGAGGGTCGCGGTGGCGCTCGCGCTCTGCGCGAGCCTCTCCGCGGCCCTTCTCCTGCTCGCCGCCCTCGCCCCGGCTTCGGCCGCCGCGACCACGGCGGCCGACATCAAGCCGCCGATCGTCAAGAAGTACATCAGCTTCGGCGCCACACGCCGCGCGCAGATGGCCGGCTACAGCAAGCGCCACTACCACCAGCACACCTACTGGCTCACCAAGCCCAAGGTCGTCGTGCTCCACCACACCGCCGGCGCGCAGTGGCAGAGCGCCTGGTGGACCTTCCAGAACAACACTGCCTACAACCACGAGAAGCCGGGCGTCGCCGCGCACTTCATCATCGGGAAGGGCGGCACCATCTACCAGTGCGTGCCCCTGTCTCTGCGCGGTCGCCACGCCATCGGCATGAACTGGACGGCGATCGGCATCGAGTTCGTACAGGAGACCAAGAGGGGCAGGGACGGCCACTGGATGGACCGCCAGATCCTCGCACGCGACAAGCAGATGCGCGCCGGCCTCCGGCTGGTGCGCTACCTCAAGCTGCGCTTCGCGATCAAGAAGACCAACATCATCGGTCACGCGATGGCCGACAAGTCACGCTACTTCCGCGACTACACCGGCGCCAAGAACTACGCCGGCGATTGGTACGCGGCGGAAGTCAGGAAGTTCCGGGCGCGGCTGTAGGGTCGCCCCAGCCCGTCTCGAGACCTTACGGATCCCAGATCGACCCGGACTTCTGCGCAGCGCGTTGCCGGTGCGCCCAGTGCAGAGCGGCGGCGGCCTCCTGGCGCACTTGCGGGTCGACGTGCGTGAGCTGGGCCGCGACCGTCTCGAGAGCCGCCTGCGAACCCAGCCTGCCCAGCCCTCGCAGCGCCTGCCGAACGATGAACGTGTCGGGGTCCAGGGTCAGACGGTGCAGATAGGGCAGCGCGGCGCGATCTCCCAAGCTGGACAATGCGCCGATCGCACAGATGCGATTGATGCTGTCGTCGGACAAGGCCGCCCGCGCCAGCGGCACGAGCGCCCGCATATCGGCGAATCTGCCCAGGGCGTACAAGGCTTCGTCTTCGAGTTCCTCTTCGCGAAGAGCATCGTACACGACGTCGAAGCCCCGATTGTCGCCGATGACGCCGAGCGCGTCGATCGCGTACGCGCGCAGCATGAGCGGCTCGTTTTCGTCGTCGGCGCAGCGGGCGAGACTCTCGACAGCCCTCGAGTCGCCGATACGGCCGAGCGAAAGCGCCGCCGCCTGACGCAGACCATCCGTGTTCCAGTGGTTCCATGGCGCGCTCACCCACACCGGGACGACCTTGTCTCTCGATCTATCTCTGGAGAAGCCCTCGGCGGCGCCGGCATCGCTCATGACCTCGAGATACGCCTCGGCATCGTCGGCGAGACCACGCTCGTAGGGCACGACCAGGGACTCGAGAGACGCAGTGCTGCGCTGCGAAGCAGCGTCGCCGTACCCACTGTCCTCGGGCTGCAGGACCTCCCCGTACGCCTCGACACCGGGCAGAGACAGCGAGAGCTGGTCGGGATGAGGCGCGTATGGGTCATCGAACTGCCCCCGAGTCAGAATGCGCAACAGACCCGGCACTGCCTCCGAGCAGAGACGCGACCCGAGCATCAGCGTGGCGGCCAGCTTGACGCCGTCGTCAGAGTCGTCCAGCGCGCGCACCAGATGGCGATCGGCGGAGCGCGCCCCGACATGCCCCAGGACCAAGGTGGCAGCGGCCCGCGCGGCAGGAATGGGGCTGGAGACAAGGCACTCGATGACCGGATCCTGCGCCGGCCGGCCGATCCGCATCAGCGTCCACCAGGCACGCTGTCCGCGCTCGGTGAGATCGTCCCGCATGAAGGCGACGAGAGGCTCCACGGCTTTCTCACCCAGAGACACGAGGGCGAAGTGCGCCGCGCGGATCGCGTCCCGCCGCCGCGCGAAACGAAGCGCGCGCGTCAGGCCGGTGACGTCGTCGGCCGCGGCCAAGGCACGAATATCTTCAGGCAGGAAGCGCAGAGGAGGCTCCATCCAAGGGTCTTGGGGGTCGGCCCGCACGAGTCGCGATGCCATGCGAAACGCGTGTGAACCAAGGACTGATTGTAGCAGACGCGAACGAGTAGGCCTTGAGTCGCCAGCGGCACTGGTCCTATACTGCGCGAATGCGATGCTTCAGCCTGCCGCCGCGGCCGCAGGGATGACTCCCAAGGAGGCCAGAGCCAGAATGGGACCGCTTAGAATGCTGCTACTCGCTGCTGTCGCCGTGCTCATCGTCGCGAGCCCTGCCGGGGCCAGCCCATACGACATCACCATCGAGAAGAGCGCGGCGCCCGCTGAAAGCGCTGCCGCCGGCAGCGGCTCCCTCGGGCGCAACAGCCAAACTCCGGCGTCGATGCGGACGAATGACGCGAGCGGCGCCGGCGACATTGCCCCCCGCATCCCCCAGCGCGCCGTCGCAAGCGGCACATGTACGGTGGCTGGCATCGTGCTCGACTACGCCGGTTCCCCGGTGGGCGGCACCGATATCGAGCTGAGCTACCGCGGCGCCACGGGGAGCTACACCGGCTACACCATGGCGACCACCGCACCCGACGGCACATTCAGCTTCAGCGACGTGCCGCTCACCAGCGCCGGCAGACTCTGGACATGGCGCTCGGGCATGGAGTACCGGCGCCACAACCTCGTCTTCGGGCCGGGCACGAACTACTACGCCCTACGCCCTGGGCAGGTCCTGATACAGGCCACGCGCTCCGCCGATCCATCGTGGGCCGACTGGGAGTCCATGTGGGTGGAGTGCTACGGCGGAAAAGGCACCGCCGACCGCGAGGTAGTTGGGACCTCCGGCTACGCCTACGCGATGGAGCCCTCCTTCAACTACATCGTGGTCAACTTCTGGGCCAACGAGGCCGCGGAGGGCGAGCTTCTGAACCCTCTCCCCGTGACCGCGGGCGCTATCTCTCAATGGCCGATCAACGTGGACGAGGACGTTGCCAGGCGCATCCGCGTAAG
>DATLAK010000157.1 GCA_035527535.1 Armatimonadota bacterium | reverse complement strand
TGTGCTTCTCACTGGCGATCTTCGTCTTCCAGCGCGACTTGGGCGCGGCGGTGCTGTTCTTCGGGCTGTTCGTGGCGATGGTCTACCTGGCGACTCTGCGCAAGAGCTTCGTGCTGGTGGCGCTGGTGCTCTTCGCGCTGGGCGGGGTGGGCGCCTACTACGGCTTCCACCACGTGGCGACGCGCGTTGACATGTGGATCAACCCCTGGCAGGCGCCCACCGAGGGCGGCTACCAGATACTGCAGGCGCTCTTTGCGCTGGGCGTGGGCGGGGTGCTGGGCACCGGCTTCGCCAGCGGCGGGGGGGCGGCGATGCCGGCGGCCACCACCGACCTGATCTTCGCGGTCGGCGCCGAGCAGCTCGGGCTGGTCGGCGCCTTGGGGCTGCTGCTGCTGCTGGCGCTGGTGGCCTGGCGCGGCTTCGCCATCGCCTGGCAGTCAACCGACCGCTTCGGCGCGCTGCTGGCCACCGGCCTGGCCACTGTCTTTTCTCTGCAGACCCTGGTGATCGTCGGCGGGGTCACCAAGCTGATCCCGCTCACCGGCATCACCCTGCCGTTCGTCAGCTACGGGGGCACATCGGTGGTAGTGAACTTCATCGCACTGTCGCTGTTGCTCGCGGTGTCGCGCGACTGCATACCGCACCGCAGCGACGAGGACTGATTCCGGCTCATGCGAGAGTGGTCGGCGGGCATCAGGCGGATTGCGCTGGTGGCGATGGCGGGCTTCGCCCTCCAGTGTGCGTACCTGTCGTACTGGCAGGTCTTCCGCGCGCCGTCGCTGCGCGCCGATGAGCACAACACCCGCGCTCAGGAGCGGCTCAAGCGCATCGAGCCGGGCAAACTGCTCGACCGTCATGGCGACGTCATGCTTGATGCGAGGCGCACCACGCGCGGCTGGGAACGCGTCTACCCGCAGGGCCGGGATGCCTGCCACGTCACCGGCTACAACTCCCGCAGCGGCGTGCAGTCCGCGCTCCGCGACGCCTTTCTGGGCATCGGCAGCTACGAGAAGCCCTGGCACGAGTTCATCGAGGGGCTGGACCGGGGCAACGACGTGCGGCTGACCATTGACCTGCGGGCTCAGCAGCTCGCGACGCGGCTGCTGCGGGGCCAGCGGGGCGCGGTAGTTGCCCTCGACGCCCGCGACGGCGCGGTCCTGACCATGGTGAGCGCGCCGGGCTACGATCCCGAGACGCTGCTGGACAACGACTGGGAGTACAACCTCTTCCGCGAGGACCCGACCGCCCCCGAGCTCAACCGCGCCCTGCAGGGGCTGTACCCGCCCGGATCGGTGATGAAGATACTCACCGCCGCGGCGGCGCTGGACCTGGGGCGCGTCACTCCCGACACCAAGCTCACCTGCGAGGGCTCGTGCGAGGTGGATGGTGAGGTGATCACCTGCCCGCGCAGGCACGGTAGCATCACCATCACCCAGGCGCTGGAGCTGTCGTGCAATGTAGGCTTCACCAAGATCGGCCAGATGATCGGCGCTGACGACTTCCGCGGCTACGTCAAGCGCTTCCACCTGTTGGATCAGGCCAACCTGCCGCTGCCCTCGGCGGCCGGCCGCATGGGCGAGCTGACCGGACCGAGGGGCAAGGTGATGCTGGCCGAGACCGCCTTCGGCCAGGGGCAGACACTGGTGACGCCGATGGCGATCGCCCGCCTCACCCTGGCCATCGCCAGCGGAGGGCAGGTGCGCCAGCCCTACGTGGTGGCTGCGGTCCTGGACGCCGGCGGCAGCACCGTCAACTCCCGCCAGGCATTGGACCTGGGCCGGGCGGTGAGCGCCCAGACCGCGGCCGAGGTGGCAGGAATGATGGTCGGGGTCGTCGAAGAGGGAACTGCGCAGGACGCGGCGCTGCGGAGTGTCGAGGTGGCCGGCAAGACCGGCTCGGCTGAGAACCCGCATGGAGAGCCGCACGCGTGGTTCACCGCCTTCGCACCCGCCGACAGCCCCCGCGTGGTCGTCACCGTCATCGTCGAGAACGGGGGCGCGGGCTCCGAGGCCGCCGTGCCCATCGCCCGGCGCGTGATGCTGCAGCTACTGAGCGAGGACTAACCCGCCACCGAACCTGGCGCCGGCGCCGGCGTCCAACTCTTGCGTGCGCAAGCCTCACACCTGCATCTGGGGGACCTGTGTCCATGGAAGGGACCTTGATCGCCAACCGGTATCGAGTTGAGGCCCTGATTGGCGAGGGTGGCATGGCCCGCGTCCACCGCGGCACCGACACTACCCTCGAGCGCCCCGTGGCCATAAAGGTGTTGCGCGAGGAGCTGGCCGACCAGGAGGAGGTCGTCTCACGCTTCCGCCGCGAGGCCCATGCCGCCGCGAGGCTCAGCCATCCCTATATCGTCCAGATCTTCGATACCGGCGTGGACCCCCAGACCGGCTGGTACTACATCGTCA